>CAKNJL010000003.1 GCA_930982035.1 uncultured Clostridium sp. | reverse complement strand
AAAATATTTATCCCTTTTTCTTAAGTGTACTTGACAAGGGGTACAATTTAAAAAAAATGAAAGAAAAAGGAGAAGATACAAAATATATACAAGAAATTACAGGTTTAACAGAGGAAGAAATTAAAGCTTTATAAAAAGAAAAATTATTTTTATACTATAATCTTAAAAACATTATAAAAACAAAAATTTTATAATGTTTTTTCTAATTGTATAGGAAAAATCGGATTTTATCTTGACTCGATGTAGATTTTTCCGTATACAACAAGGTTAGGCTTCTGATATTCGTGAAGTACCGCGAAGCAATCTTCACATGTGTGCGTGGAAATCTTTGATTTCGTTAACGCACGCCTTTCTTATATAATTACAATGATTCTATTGCATATTATTTTCTAAAATATTATATAGTAACAAAAAAATAAATATTAAAAGCAAAAACATAATAATATAAAGAAAATTGTGATATAATAATAGCAAACAGAAGAAATCAAAATATTCTAAATTAAAAAAATTGAATATACAAAATTCAAGGAAAGGAAGAAAAATGAATTATATAGAAAAAACAATTAAAAAAGGAATAAAACTTCATATTTTAAATACAGATAAATTTAAAACAAATTTAGTAGCAGTATTTTTAACTACTAAGCTAAAAAAAGAAACAGTTACTCCAAATGCATTAATTTCAGCAATATTAAGAAGGGGAACAAACAATCTAAAGACACAAGAAGAAATCAGCAAACAATTAGAAGAATTATATGGAGCAAGTTTTGACTGTGGAATAGACAAAACAGGAGATAACCAAGTATTAAAGTTCTATATACAAACAATAAATGACGACTACATTCCACAGCAAGAGGAAAATATGTTGAAAACTTCTATAGAAAATATATTTGACATAGTATTTAATCCATTAACAGAGAAAGAAGGGTTTAAAAAAGAATATGTAGAGCAAGAGAAGAAAAATATGAAACAAAGAATAGAAGGAAGAGTAGATAATAAAGCAAGATATGCATTAGATAGATGTATAGAAGAAATGTATAAAGATAAGCCATATGGATTATACAAATTTGGAGATGTAAATAGTCTAGAAAATATAGATGAAAACAATTTATATAAAACATATGAAAAATTAATTGATGAATGTAAAATAGATATATTTATATCAGGAAATATAAATGATGAAGTAGAAGATATAATCAAAGAAAATGAAAATATCAAAAAATTAAAAGAAAGAGATGCAAAATATAATACAACAAGTGAAAAACCAGAAGGTAAAAAAGGTGAAATAATAGAAAAAATGAGTGTAACTCAAGGAAAACTAGTAATGGGATTAGATTTAAATATACAAAATGAAGATGAAAAATACTATACATTAGTATATAACAATATTTTAGGAGGAAGTGCGAATTCTAAAATTTTCCAAAATGTAAGAGAGAAAGCAAGTTTAGCGTATTCAGCAGGTTCTAGCTATTTTAAATACAAAAATAATATTTTCATTAATTGTGGAATAGAAATCTCAAATTACGAAAAAGCAGTTGAGCTAATAAAAGAACAAATAGAAGATATGAAAAATAATAATTTTACAGATGAAGAATTTGAAAATGCAAAAAATTCAATAATAGCAACAATCAAAACAATAGATGATGAGCAAGATACATTAATTATATACTATTTTGGCCAAGAACTATCAAACAATAAAAATACAATAGAAGATTACATTAAAAAAATTGAAGAAACAAAAAGAGAAGATGTGCTAAATATTGCAAATAAAGTAGAGATTAACACAATATATTTTTTAAGAGATTAATAGAGTTATTACATTTATAAAAAACTCAAAAATACTATTAAGTGTAATTAAAAATCTATTAATGATTATAAAAATAATGAAATAATAATTCTTATTGATTAATTTTAATATAGAGCAAATTGCAAAATTATAAAACGTGTTTACTACTAAATTTATATGTTTATATACTAAAAAGGCAATTAGTATATAAATAATAAAAGATTAGTAAGATTCAGATAGGAGAGAAGTAGATGAAAGTAATAGAAAATTCAAAAGTTAAAGAAAAACTATATTTTGAACAGCTAGAAAATGGAATGCCAATTATGATTATACCAAAACCAGGAATGAGAAAAAAATATATGATATGGGGAACTAATTATGGTTCAAACGACAATATATTTGTAGTTCCGGGAGAAAATAAGGAAATAGAAGTCCCAAATGGAGTAGCACATTTTCTAGAACACAAAATGTTTGAGCAAGAAAATGGAACAAACAGTCTAGATGTATTAACATCACTAGGGGTAGAGGCAAATGCCTATACAACAAATGATCATACAGCATATTTATTTGAATGTACTACAAATTTTTATGAAGCAATGGATGAACTTATGGATTATGTCCAAAATCCATATTTTACTGACGAAAATGTAGAAAAAGAAAAAGGTATTATTGGACAAGAAATAATGATGTATGATGATTATCCAGACTGGAAAGTCTATCTAAATGCTATGCAAGCAATGTATCATAATAACCCAATAAAAATAGATGTAGTAGGAACAATAGAAACAATAAGTAAAATAGACAAAGATGTATTATATAGATGTTATAATACATTTTATAACCAATCAAATATGGCAATGGTAATATGTGGAGACTTTGAGCCAGAAAAATTGTTAGAAGAAATAAAGAAGAGATTAAAACCAACAAAAACAAATGGAGAAATAAAAAGAATATATCCAGAAGAACCAGAAAACATAGTGCAAGAAAAAATAGAACAAAAAATGAAAGTTAGCCAACCAATGTATGCAATAGGTATAAAAGACAAGCCAATAAAAAATAATGGAAAAGAATTAGTAAAAAAAGATTTAGCAATTCAAATATTATTAGAACTTATCATAGGAAAAAGTTCTAATTTGTATAAAAAATTATATGATGATGGAATTATCTATGGTGGAATAAGAGGGAGTAATGAATTTTCAAAAACATATTCACATATATTGATATCAGGACAAGCAGAAAATCCAGAGAAAGTTTTTGATATGTTTAAAAATGAAGTGAAAAATTTTAAAGCAAATGGAATTAATGAGGAGAATTTTAATAGAATAAAAAAGAAATTATATGGAGAATATGTAGAACAATATAATGATGTTAGTGATATAGCAGGGATGTTCTTATCGGATTATTTTAAAGGAATCAATAGTTTCGATTATGTAAATGAAATAGAAAATATAAATATGGAATATTTGAATCAAATTTTAAATGATATATTTAAAGAAGAAAAAATGGTGATATCTGTTATTAGATAATTTTATTGTAAAAAAAACAGTATTAAAATAATAAATTAAATAATACTGTTTTTTTTCATTTTTAAGTGTCGAAAAATGTAAAAATACGTCATACGAAAATTGGCAAAAAGTATTGAATTTGCTTGACTAGAAGGATTTTCTGTGTTAATTTATAATTATACAGAAGATAAATTAGGGAAAAGGAGAGATTGATATGTTAAATGATGAAATTTGTAAATTAAGAGATAAATTGAATAAAAGTATAGAAGAAGGTGAAGATTATAGCATTATATACAAATTGAGTATAGAACTTGATGAACTTATTGCATCATATTACACAAAAAATGGTAAAAAAAAAGCGGTAATGCTGATAATATGAATAAATGATTTCCTCAACAGAAAGAAAGTTGGGGGATTTTTTTATGCAATAGGAAAGTGATACTTTCCTATTGCATAAAAGTCGATTCGCTCCAACGGTTGCACACAATTTTACTAAAGTAAAATTGGCGCAGAACAAATTTACGGAAAGCCAACGAGGAAAGATAAAATTAATATAAACTTTAAGGCTTTCCGATTTGTTCTTGAATAGGAAAAATCAAGTTTTTCCTATTCAAGAACGTCGCTTCGCTCTAGTGATTGCACACAAATTTTACTAGCGTAAAATTTGGCGCCGAACAATGACGCGGGCTTTGAAATGTTATTAACAGAAAAAAATGTTTAAGAAAGCCCGCTATTGTTCTTTGGCCATTATAATTCACAGCTTAAATATTTTTAACAAGAATGTATATATATTAATATTTCATAAATTTCTCGGCTCAATACGAAAGATAAGAAAATCTAAAATAATTTTATGGCACCCTTTCACTTAGCCCTCGCTTTGCTCGGCGCGAACATTTTCCATAAAATTATTTAAGATTTTCTAATCATTCTCCAATCACATTCGAAATTTAATCAATATTAATATATATACATTCTATAAGATAGATTTAAGACTGTGAATGGTAACGAAATAGCGAGAACAGAAAAAAATTCTTCTTCTGGCACTTGAAAAAAAATCCAAAATAGTATATAATTTTTAGCCGAGTGAGAAGGAGAAAAGATATGTTAGTAAACCAAAAAATAATAGAAAATTTATGTAATGATGCAGGTACAAATAGAACAAGAAAAGCAAGAGAATATAAGGAAGAAAAAAGAGTAGAAATAGAAGATATAGAATACAAAAATCCATCAAATTTTGAAATAAGAGGACATGTTTATGGAAATGAGAAATATGACACATATATATTAATAGAAGAAGGAGAAGTGGAAGATGTAACATGTACATGTCCAGACTATTATAACCATTATGGAGTATGTAAACACACATTAGCGATGGTTTTAGAATTTGCAGAAGAGGAGCAAAAAGAAGAAAAAAATACAAATGTACAAATGGTTTCTAATTATGATAAGTATAGAGGATTCAAACAAATAGTAAACATATTTTATAATGAAGAGATAGAAGGAATAGAAGAAGAGGAAAGTGAATTAAAAGAGCAAGGAACAATAAAATTAGAACCTGAAATATTCTATGACAAATTCACAGGAGATATGAAAGTAGAATTCAAAGTCGGAAATAAAAAAATGTATAAATTAAAGAATCTATCAGAATTTTATACAAGGATGTTAAACAAAGAGTTATACAAATATGGGAAAAAACTTCAATTTGTACACACAAGAGAAAGTTTTGAAGAGGAGAGTTTACCACTACTGGACTTTTTGATGAAATATGCAGAAATTATAAAATATGCAAATTCAAATTCTAACAGTAATTATAGATTTTATGGAAATGCTCTAAGTGAAAATAATATAATTTTAAGTAATAGTGGAATAGATGATTTATTTGATATATTAAAAGGAAAAAAAGTGACATTAAAAAAAGAATATAATGAAACAGAAATTGAATTCACAGAAGAGCAACCAAATATTGAATTTAAACTTACAAAAAAAGATGAAAACAATTATGAAATAAAACCAAATATAGAAATATATAAAATTTCCATATTAAAAGGAAAAGAATATAAGTATATATTAGATGATAAAAAATTATATAGATGTAATAAAAAATTTGAAAGATCAAATCTAAAACTATTAGAAATATTTAGAGAAAATTATATGACAGAAGTAATACTTGGAAAAGATGAATTATCACAACTATTTTCTGTTATAATTCCAAAAGTTAAAAATGCAATTAAGCTAGAAAATATTTCAGAAGAAGAGATTGAACAATATAAACCAAAAACATTAATAACAAAAGTATATTTAGATTTTGACAAAAATGATTATTTAATAGCAGATGTGAAATTTTGTTATGATAATAAAGAATTTAATCCATTAGATGAAAAACAAAAAATAGACATACCAAGAAATATGATAAAAGAAACTAAAGCATTAAATATATTTAGAAAAACAGGATTTATGTTTGATGTAAAAAATCTAAGATTTATTTTACCGGATAATGATAAAATATATAAGTTCTTAACACAAGATATTAATTATTACATGCAAAATTTTGAAGTACTTGTAACAGATAATTTTAAGAAGAAACAAATAAAACAACCCAAAATGGGAAGCTTGGGAGTAAAAATTGAAAATAATTTATTATCAATAGACTTAAAAAATTTAGACATTGATATAAAAGAGTTAGAAAAGATTATGCAAAAATATAATCTAAAGAAGAAATATTATAGATTAAAAGACGGAAGTTTCTTAGAATTAGAAAATAATGAAGATTTAGATTTTATAGATAAATTAGTTACAGGTATGGATATAGACTATAAGGATTTAGAAGAGGGAGAAGTAAATCTTCCTATGTACAGAAGTCTATATTTAGATGCTTTGTTAAAAGATAGAAAAGGAAATCAAGTAATAAAAAATGAACAATATAAAAATGTAGTGAATGGATTAAATAAAGATAGTGAAAATGATGAAATCAAAGTACCAGAAATATTAGAAAATACTTTAAGATATTATCAAAAAACAGGATTTAAATGGTTGAAAACATTGGATAGATATAAATTTGGAGGAATACTTGCAGATGATATGGGATTAGGAAAAACTATACAAATGTTATCAATCATATTAGACTATGTTCAAAATACAAAAAAAGAAGAAAGAAAAACAAGTATTGTAATTTCTCCAAGTTCTTTAGCATTGAACTGGCAAAATGAAGCAAATAAATTTGCAGGTGAATTACAAACAGTAGTTATAAATGGGACACTAGCAGAAAGAAAGAAAAAAATTTCAGAACTTGAAAAGTATGATTTAGTAATAACTTCTTATGACTTATTAAAAAGAGATATAGAATTATATAAAGAAAAAGATTACAAATTTAGATACATAATAGCAGATGAAGCACAATATTTAAAAAATAGTAATACACAAAACGCAAAATCAATAAAAAAAATAAATGCAGAAACAAGATATGCCTTAACAGGTACCCCAATCGAAAACTCATTATCAGAATTGTGGTCAATATTTGATTATATTATGCCAGGATATTTGTTTTCATATAAAAAATTCAAAACACTTTATGAAACACCAATAGTAAAAGATAATGATGTAAATGCAATGAATAAATTAAAAATGCTAATAGAACCATTTATTTTACGAAGAACAAAATCAGAAGTGCTAACAGAACTACCTGAAAAGACAGTTACAGTTTTAAATAATGAAATGGAAGAAGAACAGAAGAATTTATATCTTTCATACTTAGCACAAGCAAGGGAAGAAGTAGCAGAAGAAATTAATTTAAATGGAATAGAAAGAAGTCATATAAAAATATTATCAGTACTAACCAGGTTAAGACAAATTTGTTGCCATCCAAGTCTATTTATAAAAGATTATACAAGTGGAAGTAGTAAATTAAATCAATGTATAGAAATTGTAGAAGATGCAGTAAAAAGTAACCATAAAATATTATTATTTTCTGGATATACATCAATGTTTCCGATTATTGAACAAGAACTACAAAAATTGAATATAAAATATTTCAAATTAACTGGAGCAACAAAAGTAGATGAAAGAATTGATTTGGTAGATGAATTCAATGAAAATCCTAATATTAAGGTGTTCTTGATATCATTAAAAGCTGGAGGTACTGGACTAAATTTAACTGGAGCAGATATGGTAATACATTACGACCCATGGTGGAATTTATCCACAGAGAACCAGGCAACAGATAGAGCATATAGAATTGGACAGAAAAATAATGTCCAAGTATATAAATTGATTACTAAAAATTCAATAGAAGAAAAAATATATGAATTACAGCAAAAAAAGGCAGAATTAATTGACAATATGCTTAGTACTAAAACATCATTTATTAATAAATTGTCTAAAGAGGATATTATGAAGTTATTTGAAGAGTGATGGGTGATTTGGGGACGGAGAAAAAGGACGATGATTTGGGGACGGAGAAAAAATCATCATTCTGTTTTTATTTTTATTATTTGTAAATTTGTAAAAAACAAATTTTTAAGAATGATGATTTTTTCTCCGTCCCCAAATCATCGTCCTTTTTCTCCGTCCCCAAATCGCCCAAATCATAATAAAGAAAGGAATCTTATTTTATGAAAAAAGATTATATAGTAGTGATAGGTGGAGGCCTAGCAGGAACAGAATCTGCTTATCAAATCGCCAAAAGAGGAATAAAAGTAAAATTATATGAGATGAAACCTGTAAAATTTTCACCAGCACATAGTAATGAAAATTTAGCAGAAATTGTATGTAGTAATTCTTTTAAATCTAATCTTCTTACAAATGCATGTGGATTATTAAAAGAGGAATTGAGGAGATTAGATTCATTACTTATAAAAATAGCAGATGAGACAAGTGTGCCAGCAGGACAAGCACTAGCTGTTGATAGAGAAATATTTTCTAAAGAAGTTACAAAGAGAATAAAAGAAAATCCGTTGATAGAAGTGATAAATGAAGAAGTTACAAATATTGAAGAGTTAGCAAAAGACGGAATTGTAATAATTGCTACAGGACCATTAACCTCAGATGCTTTAGCAAAAGATATTCAAAATCTTACAAGCCAAGATAAGCTCTATTTTTATGATGCAGTGGCACCAATTGTCACCAAAGATAGTATTGATTTTAATATCGCATTTTATGGAAATAGATATAGTCAGGAAAAGAAAAAAGAAGAAACAGTAGAGCAATGGAAAGATAGATTAAAAAAACTAGAAGAGGAAGATATAGAAAAAGATTATATCAATCTTCCAATGAATAAAGAGGAATATGAAAACTTTTGCAATAACTTAATAAATGCAGAAGTTGTGACATTACATGAATTTGAAAAAAGAGAAATATTTGAAGGATGTATGCCTATAGAGATTATGGCTAAAAGAGGAATTGATACTTTAAGATTTGGACCACTAAAACCAGTTGGATTTGATGACCCAAGAACTGGAAAAAGACCATATGCAGTCGTTCAGTTAAGACAAGATGATAAGCAGGCAACAATGTATAATATAGTAGGTTTTCAAACAAACCTAAAATATGGAGAACAAAAAAGAGTATTTAGTATGATTCCAGGACTAGGAAATGCAGATTTTATTAAGTATGGTGTAATGCACAGAAATACATATATAAATTCTACACAATTATTAGATGAAACTTATAATTTAAAATATAATAATAATATATTTTTTGCAGGCCAAATAACTGGAGTAGAAGGATATGTAGAATCAATTTCCTCTGGATTAGTAGCAGGAATAAATGCAGTTGTTCAATTTGAAAAATATAAAAATACAGAGAAAAGCTTAACACAAACTAGAGACAAAGTTATTTTCTCAGAGTTTACAGTGATTGGTGCTTTAGCAAAATATATTTCTACCCCTAATTCTAGATTTCAACCAATGAATGCCAATTTTGGAATTTTACCTGAATTGGAAGGAAAGAAGATAAAAGATAAAAAAGAAAGATATAAAAAATTGGCAGAGAGAAGTTTGGATAGTCTATGATTACTTACAAACATTACTAAAATGTTACAAAAATATTAAATTTATGTTAAAAATGTTTAAGTAATTGTAAAAAAATAATTGTTATGGTAATATTATGCTATGATATTGAAGGAGATTATAAAAAAATAAATTTACATAATCTGTTGCGAAAGGCTATTTTTTATGCTATAATAGTGGACAGAGGTAATTTTTAAGAGAAGGGGTAAAAATATGGAAGATAATTTAATTAATGGAAAAGATTTGAACGAATTAAAAAGATTATTAGAGAGTAAAATTAATGAGATTCAAAATCTAAATGAAGAAGAGAGAGTTGGTAGAGAAGAAGAATTAAATGTCTTAGAAGAGGACAATAAAAGACTTGATGAATTACTTACAGAAAGAAAAAAATACAGAGATGAAATAGCAAATAATAGAAAAAATGGTATTAAACCAAGTAGAAAAGATAATCCAAGCTATAAGCTATACCCAATTAATAAAGAACTTGAAGAAATGTTTGATAAGTATGATGTGGAAATTTCAAAAGATGTTCCAGAAGGCGAGAAAGCTCCAGAAACTAAAGAACCAGAAAATGAAATTGAGCAAACTATTGCTGATCTAGAAAAACAATTACAAGAGACTGCAAAAAGAATGAAAGAATATGGGGATAATGGGTTTGAAAATCAAGAAGCGGCCGAGCATCAAGAGTATAATAAGATTTTAGCAAGAATAAATGAGTTGAAAGAAATAACAGAGCAAACTCAAGAAAATTCAACACAACAACAAATACAAGACTTAGAAAAATTATTAAAACAATCAGCAGAAAGAATGGCTGAATATAAAAGAGGTGGATTTGAAAATCAAGAAATAGCAGAACATCAAGAATATAATAGAATATTAACAAAGATAAATGAATTGAAAGGTAAAGAAGAACAAGCTCAAGAAAATTCAATACAACAACAAATACAAGACTTAGAAAAATTATTGAAACAATCAGCAGAAAGAATGGCTGAATATAGAAGGAATGGATTTTATGATCAAGCATCAGGAGAACATCAAGAATACAATAGAATTTTAACAAAAATAAATGAATTAAAGAATAGAGAAAAAGAGAATGAACAGAATGATAAAGAAATAGAAGAAAACGCACAAAATGGTGAAATTAAATGGCATCCAAGATTAACACCAGAACAAATAGAAGAATTAATAGCAGAAGGAATAGAACCAGGGGATCAAGAATACAATAGATATTTGTGGGATCATGGAATAAACCCATTTGAAAAAGGTAAAGAAAATGAGAAAACAGATAAAGTTGAATCAAAATGGCATCCAAGATTAACACCAGAACAAATAGAAGAATTAATAGCAGAGGGAATAGAACCAGGAGACCAAGAATACAATAGATATTTGTGGGATCATGGAATAAACCCATTTGAAAAAGATAAAGAAAAAGAACCAAAAGGAAGAGATGATGATTCAGAAGGACCAGAGGGGCCAGGTGGAGGTACAGATGGACCAGGTGGAGGCAAAGAAGATCCAGAAGACGATGGAGGCAAAATAATAGGAGGTCCAGATGACCATAGAGTAGGTCCAGGTGGAGGACGTGGAGATGATCCAGATCTACATCCAACAATACAAACAGGTTTACAAATATTTAGAAGAGAATTTAACGAGATGCCTGAAATATTGAAAAAGCATACTTTTTCAGAAAATCCTTTATTGCCATTACCAGGTTCAGTTGCATTAGCATTAGCTACAGCAGGCATAGTAACAGGTCCGATTGGATGGGCTGGAGCAGCTGGAGTAGCAGCTTTATCATACTTCGGAGCAAAGCCATTACTTAGAAAAATCACAGGACAATCGAAATTAGAAAAACAAATTACAGAACAATTTAATGATATGGATCCTAAAGAATTAAAAGCAATGGCAGATTATCTAACAGAAGAAAGAATTATAGATTTAAAACCTAATGCTGTAATATTGAGAGCTCTAAATCGTAGTCTCAGAACAATTGCTCAACGTGAGAATGCAGATTTGGAACGAGAAATGAATGAAGCAGAACAGGAAAGAGATGAGTTATTGGCTAGAGAAGAGCCTTTGACTGAATCAGAAAAAGAAAGACTTGAAACTCTAAAAAAAGAAATAGATGATAAAGTAAAAGAAATGGAGGATAATGAAAGGAGAGCTAAAGAGGCAAGAAGAGGAAAAGAAAGAATAAGTGCAGCATATAAAGGAAATATAAGGGGAAGTAAGATACTAAATATATTCCATAAAAGAAATTCAACTACTCAAGAGTATAAAGATGCATTAAATGAATATGCAGATAAGGAAAAGGAAATGCTTGAAGCAGAAAAAAAAGGAGATGCTATTTCAGCAGCTAAAGCTCAAAAGGAAATGAAAGAAACTGGAGAAAAGAATACATATACTAATGGTTTAAGGATATTAAGAAGTCCATTTAATATGAGAAGTGCGCCAGCAAGAGTAGTTTCTGATAGAGAAGATCATACAGTAAGAAATGTTGGAATGTTTGCTATGGCATGGGCTTCAATAACTAGAACATTAAGAGGGTTATATAAAGCAAACGAGGCAGTTGAACAAGTGGTTGATCAATATAATAAAGATGCAAATACTGTAAACAATTTTGCAAATCAATTTAATAACCAACAAAATAGTTTTACAAATGCTAGTACAAGTATTACAGATAGTAATATAACAAGAGCAGCTAGAGCACATGCTAAAGGAATAGCAGATGCAGGAGAAATAAACAGTATGCGTTTAAATGGAAATGCAAGTTTAGATCCAAGTTATGTGCAATCAGATAAAGTAATTAATAGTAGGATTGATACAATGTCACAAAATATAGGAAAATTCCCATCAAATAGTTCAGTTTCAGATAAATTAAGATGGCTAGCAGACTATTTGAAATCAGGTGAAAGTACAGCAACATTAAAAGAGTCACAAAATTTAGCAGGTAATATACATTCTGGAGCAGGTGTAGACCATTTAAGTCAGATAGATTTACAACAAACAGCAATTAGGGATAATAAAAATGTTGCTAAGTTATATGATAAATTTGCAGATTTATATGACCAAGGTCAAGGATTTTTGAAAATGAAAGCACCAACTCTAAAAACTATGACACAAGATTTTAAAGCAGATTTAATAGGACCTTTTGCACAATTTTTCACAACATTATCAGCTCCAGTTATTGATATTTTCAAAGGAAGAGATAAATATAAAGTAAAACCAGAGGAAGATAGAGAAGAGGTTGATGATGATAAGAAAAAAGATAACTCAGAAGAAAGATAATCAAAAGATGATGAGGAGGATTTTATGGGATTAAGAGAAAGTTTGATAGTAGATTGGGAAAATAAGACAATTGAATATCAAGGAAAAAAAATGTACATTATTAAACAATTTGTTTATGAAAATAAAGAGTATTTTTATGCTATAGATTTAGCGACTGTTAATAATAAAAATTTAGAAGTAGCATTTCTATATAAAGTAAAGGATGATATTTTCGCACATGTTGAAGATGAAGAATTATTTGATGAATTAGTAGTAAAAGCGGGGTCAGAATGTTTCAATGAGATATTAAAACATGATATTGACCAACTACAAAAAGAAGGAAAAATATAGAAATATAAAATGATTAAAAGATTTATTCAATATTAATATGAATAAATCTTTTTTAAATTCTAGGAATTTGCATTTACTAGGATTTAAAAAAGGATTGCACAGAAAAGCTATTTCACAATTTTTCGCACAACAAATCTTATACGCTTCTTCCTAGATCTTAATTAATGTAGCAACTGTTAAAAAGTAGATAAAAGATCTAGCAAACTAGATTTGTTCTTGTATAGGAAAAATCAAGTTTTTCCTATACAAGAACGTCGCTTTGCTCTAGTAATTGCACACAAATTTTACTAGCGTAAAATTTGGCGCCGAACAATGACGCGGGCTTTGAAATGTTATGAACAAAAAAATGTTTAAGAAAGCCCGCTATTGTTCTGTTATTATCTGAAACTAGAAAAGTTTACATAAAAGTGCATAATATAGTATAATAGAGGTGTAACAAGTAGTAGCTTTCTTCATTTTTTATAGGTGAAGACAATATATAAAAAAATTTTTAGGAGGATTAGATAATGACTAAGAAAGCAAAAACAATGGTAAAAATTATTTTAATTTTGTTAGCAATTTATGTAGGATTAACAGGTTATGCATCTGTTATTTTTTTTCAAGGGAAAATGAACGAAATAGCAGTGGATTTATTAGCAATTAATTATGCTATATTTTTAACTATATTGATATATATAGCATATAAAGTATTTAAAACAATCATACTTGCCAGAAATGCAGTGCGGGAGTATTGTTGGTTCTGTAGTTGGGTGCTAGAAATAAAAGCGTTATGTAGAATGCTTGAAAAACAAGAAGGACCTGAACACGCAAAAGTATTAAAAGGAACGCTTGAAAATTTAGAGAAAAAATTGATTATAGAAGGAGAGGCGTTAAGTAGTAGTAAATTGCTAAGAAAAACTCAAAAACAAAAGATAAGAGAAATAATAAAAAAATTAAAAAGTTAGTTATTATCGAGAGAGAGCTTGTAAGCTCTCTCTAAAAATTTACATAAAAAGTTGCGAAAATGTAAAATATATGATATAATGGAAAAAGAGTTTATTAAAGATAGGGGAGATAAAATATGGATATTTTAACAGATGATATGAAGAAAGATTTGAAAGAAAAATTTAATGGATTAGATACAAAGGATGAAAAGTTTCAAGAGCAAGTACAAACTATTGTAGAAGAGCTTATAGAAGTGAATAAGAAAAAAATTGGAGATTTTGTAGCTCAAAAAACAGTTGATGAAGCACTAGAAGAAGAAAAAGAAGGATTTAAAGAACTTCAACAATTAAAAGGTGAAGGTGTATTAGAAGAGATTCAAGATGACGTCCTAAAAAATGATTTAAAACAACAAGCAAAAGATGGAATTGCTGATGAAATCTTAGAAAAAGTTTCATTGGAAAAAGCAGGATTTTTAAAAGAACCACAAAAATCAATATCAGTAGATGACATTATAGAAGAAGTATTAAATCAATTAGAAGAAATTATTGAAGAAAAAAAGAAAAAAATTGATGATGAAATTGCCAAAAAAGAGGAAGTTATAAAAAAAGTTGAAAAAAGAGAAAAACTAAGAGTTGCTAAAAATAAAATGAGTAACTTGCATCAAAAAACAAAAACATATAAAGGAACAGAGGGAAAAAGACTTAATGAAAATGTAGAAAAAGCTGTTATAGATTTAGACAAACAAATTAATGCTTTAGTTGCAGAAACAACTGTAGATAACAAAGAACTACAAAGCGAAGAATTAAAGAGAGAAAAAGAAGAATTAATTGAGCAAAAAAACAAACTTAGCGATATGTTAAAATCAATAAAAGAAAAATATATGAAAGATAAAGTCAAAGATAATACTAATTCAAAAGGAAAAGATAATTTTCAAGAAGGTAACAAAGAAGAAAAAGAAGATAAACCAAAAGATGATAAATCAAAAAAAGAGGACAAAGAAAAAGATAGTAAAAAAGAAGATGAAAATAAAAAGAATGAAACTAACAATGAACAATCTTTAGAAAATAAAGATGATAAAAAATCAAAAGAAACTAAAACAAGTGATAGTGAAGCAAAAAAAGAAGAACAAGAAGATGATGACAGAAGAACAAAGGCTATAGAAAATAGAATAAGTATGATTGTAAATAAAATAAGACCAGATATTGAACCAGAAGAATTAGTAGAGAAGAGTGAGAAAATAAGAGAATATTATAAAAGTTGTATAGAAAAAGGATATACAAAAGAAGAAATGGATAAAGCATTAAAATATGTACCATTAAAAATACAAGTTTTAGATGATAAAGAAAATTTGTATGAAGAAAAATCATTTACAGCGGCAGATTTAGTAGAGATAGGAAAAATAAATCAAATAAGAAGAAAATACCTTGAAATTACTGATAAGCCAACCATAACACAAGAAGATGAAAAAATAATAAAAGAATGTCAAAAGAAATTCGATGATTTATCTGATAAAGTTTATACAATATGTGATGGAGGAGAAGTTAGCCCATTATTAACATCTGAAGAATACATAGAAGAATTAAGAGTTTTAAAAATTGATGCAAAGAAAAAGACAAGATGGATAGAAAGAAAAATTAGAAAATTATTTGGAAAACCTTCAAAATCACAAATGGCAGTATATGAAACTCAAGAATTACGTAGATTATTAGAAAAAATTGTTAGTGGAGAAAAAGCAAAAACAATTTATGCAAAATACAATGAAGTAATAGAAAGTTTAGAGAATAATAAAACAATAGAAAGTGACACAATACCACAACGATTAGAAATTGAAAAAGAAAATGAGGAATCAAAAAAATCAACAAATGCCAAAAAAGATAATGTGGTTGAAAAATGTAAAATAAATCCACCAAAAGAGTTAATGAATAGAAGTGATAGTTCAAAAGAACAAAAAGTTGTACAAGATGATAAGGAAGAAGAGGAAGAATTAGAGTAATTCCTTCAAATTTGAAAAAACGTAATTTATAGTTTGAAAAAATGAAAAAATTCATTGACATATCAACATAAAAATGATAAAATATATACCGTTATGATAGATTGCATGTTTTATGCAGTTCCGTAACGGTATATTTATTTTATATGAAACAAATATCTATAAAATATTACAAAAAAGTTTCATATAAATATAGATAAAAATTAAAAATTCAGGAGGTGAAATTTAAGTGCCAACAATTAATCAATTAGTAAGAAAAGGAAGACAAACAGGAGTAACAAAATCAAAATCTCCAGCATTGCAACATGGATGGAATTCAAAAAATAAGAGATTAACAAACAACAGAGCTCCACAAAAAAGAGGAGTATGTACAGTTGTAAAAACAGTTACACCTAAAAAGCCAAACTCAGCATTAAGAAAAGTTGCCAGAGTTAGACTTTCAAATGGTTATGAAGTTACATCTTATATCCCAGGTATAGGACATAACCTACAAGAACACAGTGTTGTATTAATTAGAGGTGGTAGGGTAAAAGACCTTCCAGGTGTTAGATATCATATCATCAGAGGAACATTAGATACAGCAGGTGTTAAAGACAGAATGCAAGCGCGTTCTAAGTATGGGGCTAAGAAGCCTAAAAAATAATTAAAATAAATGAAATCAGGCATCTTGCACATTTTCGCTAAATAATCCAAACTTTGACGTACAAGAAGTACGCCTTCAGCTTGTATTATTTATCAAAAATGCACAATATACCTAATTTGCTTTATTTTAAACAAAACAAATTAAAAAGAACTAGTGCTTGTACTCTTGCTAAATTAAGGTACTTAAATTTAGATAGAATATATAGCACTATACGGGAAAGGAAACTTTTCAGAGTACCTAGAATACTCTAGTGAGTATTCAATAAAGGAGGAAACATCAAATATGACATTATATATTCACAAGGGGAGGGGACATACCTTAACCCAAGTGAGATATCTAATAAGAAAGGTGTGTCCCCTGACAAAGATATTTAAGGAGGGAAGAATAGTGCCAAGAAAAGGATATGTAGCAAAAAGAGATGTGTTACCAGATCCAATATATAATAGCAAAGTTGTTACTAAATTAGTAAATAATATTATGCTTGATGGTAAAAAATCTGTAGCACAAAGAATCGTATATGATGCATTTGACATCATAAAAGAAAAAGAAGGAAAAAATCCACTAGAAGTTTTTGAAGCAGCTTTAGAAAATGTTATGCCAGTTCTTGAAGTTAAAGCAAGAAGAGTTGGTGGTGCAACATACCAAGTTCCATTAGAAATTAGACCTGAAAGAAGACAAACTTTAGGTTTAAGATGGATTGTAACTTATGCTAGAAACAGACATGAAAAAACAATGGCTGAAAAATTAGCAGGAGAATTAATAGATGCTGTAAACGGAAACGGTGGAGCATTTAAGAAAAAAGAAGATACACATAGAATGGCAGAAGCAAACAAAGCCTTTGCACATTATAAATGGTAAAATTTTGATTGAAAACGGCAATCTGCACATTTTCGCTAAATAATACAAACCTCGATGTACAAATGTACACCTTCGGCTTGTCTTATTTATCAAAAATGCACATCTTACCATTTTAAATCAAAATTTAAAAATTACAAAATAAAATTTATCCAAACAATAAAATTTAATAAATTCGAATTTTAGCTAGGAAAACGAGCAAAAATATTTGAAATAATACTTTTGTATATTGAAAATATTTTTGAGAAGTTTGACAACGCTAAAAACGAATTTAGTGAATTTTAAATATAGAGAGGGGGAAATACAAAAATGGCAGGAAGAGCATACCCACTTGAAAGAACAAGAAATATAGGAATAATGGCTCATATTGATGCTGGTAAAACAACAACAACAGAGAGAATATTATTCTATACAGGAAAAACTCATAAAATAGGAGAAGTTCATGAGGGTGCAGCAACAATGGACTGGATGGAACAAGAACAAGAAAGAGGTATTACAATTACATCTGCTGCCACAACATGTTTCTGGAACAATAATAGAATCAATATTATTGACACACCTGGACACGTTGACTTTACAGTAGAGGTTCAAAGATCTCTAAGAGTTCTTGACGGAGCAGTTACAGTTTTGGCTGCCAAAGGTGGTGTTCAACCACAAACAGAAACAGTTTGGAGACAAGCTGATAAATACAAAGTTCCAAGAATGGTATATGTTAACAAAATGGATGTTACAGGAGCTAACTTTGAACTATGTATTGATCAATTAAAAAATAGATTAAAAGCAAACGCTATAGCTATCCAATTACCAATTGGAGCAGAAGACAATTTCAAAGGAATTGTTGACTTAATTAAAATGAGAGCTTTTATTCATAAAGATGATTTAGGAAGAGAAATAGAGGAATGTGATATTCCAGAAGATATGATAGAAGATGCAAAAAAACATCGTGATATTATGATAGAAGCTGTTGCAGATCAAGATGAAGAATTAATGATGAAATATTTAGATGGTGAAGAACTAACAGAGGAAGAAATCAAAAAAGGATTAAGAAAAGGAACAATTGATAACACAATAGTTCCAGTAACATGTGGTTCTTCATATAAAAACAAAGGTGTTCAAGAATTATTAAATGCTATAGTTGACTATATGCCATCACCATTAGATATACCACATATCAAAGGTGTTGATTTAGATGGTAATGAAGTTGAAAGAAAAACTGATGATAAAGAACCATTTGCAGCATTAGCATTTAAAATTGCAACAGACCCATTTGTTGGAAAATTATGTTTCTTTAGAGTTTACTCAGGTACATTAGAATCAGGTTCTACTGTATTAAACTCTAATAAAGATAAAAAAGAAAGAATAGGAAGAATTCTACAAATGCACTCAAATCATAGAGAAGATATCGAAAAAGTATATGCTGGAGATATCGCAGCAGCAGTAGGATTAAAAGAAGTAACAACAGGAGATACATTATGTGATATGAATGCACCTGTTATACTAGAATCAATGGAATTCCCAGAGCCAGTTATCGATATAGCAATAGAGCCTAAAGATAAAGTAGCTCAAGAAAAAATGGGAATTGCGCTATCAAAACTTGCAGAGGAAGATCCAACATTTAAAACATATACAAACCATGAAACTGGACAAACTATCATTGCAGGTATGGGTGAATTACACTTAGATATCATCGTTGATAGATTAAAAAGAGAATTCAAGGTTGAATGTAATGTTGGTAAACCACAAGTTGCTTACAAAGAAACAATAAGAAATAAAGTAAAAGTTCAAGGTAAATTTATTCGTCAATCTGGTGGTAAAGGACAATATGGTGATGTTTGGTTTGAAATGGAACCATTAGAACCAGGTAAAGGAATTGAATTCGAAAGCAAAATCGTTGGAGGAGCAGTTCCTAAAGAATATTTCAAAGCTATTGAACAAGGTATGAGAGAAGCAGCAGAAAGTGGTATATTAGCTGGTTACCCAGTTATAGATTTCAAATGTACATTAGTTGACGGTTCATACCACGAAGTTGACTCTTCTGAAATGGCATTCAAAATTGCAGCATCTATGGCTTTCAAAGAAGGTTGTAAACAAGCTAAAGCAGTTATATTAGAGCCAATCATGAAAGTTGAAATAACAGTTCCAGAAGAATATATGGGAGATGTTATTGGAGATGTAAACTCAAGAAGAGGAAGAATGGAAGGTATGGATGGTAATGATGGAATGCAAGAAATCCATGCATTTATACCATTATCTGAAATGTTTGGTTATGCAACAGATTTACGTTCTAAAACACAAGGTAGAGGAACTTATTCAATGGAACCTTCTCATTATGAAGAAGTACCAAAATCTGTATTTGAGCAGATTGTTGCGTCTCGTGCTAAAAAAGACTAATTTTGTCTAAAATCACTGTCCTGCACATTTTTGCCATGTTATTCAAACTTCGACGTACACAACGTACGCCTTCAGCTTGAATAACATTTCAAAAATGCACATTACAGCAATTTTATACAAAATTTTAAATAGAGGTTTCTAAAATCACTATCTTGCACATTTTTGCTATGTTATTCAAACTTTGACGTACACAACGTACGCCTTCGGCTTGAATAACATTTCGAAAATGCACATTATAGCAATTTTATACAAAATTAAAAATGAGATTATAGATAGGAGTTTATAATATTTATGAAAAATGCTTGATTTTTTCAATAAAATGTTATAAAATGCTTATACTAAAAGAAACTTACGTCATTAAATTTAAATTATATAAAAAAAGGAAAGGAAGCACATGAAAGCTATCCTTTACCTAAGTTAAAAGGAGGAATAAAAAAATGGCAAAAGCAAAATTTGAAAGAACAAAGCCACACGTTAACATTGGTACAATCGGACACGTTGACCATGGTAAAACAACAACAACAGCAGCTATTACAAAATATTTATCATTATTAGGAAAAGCTAAATATGAAGCTTATGATCAAATCGATGGAGCTCCAGAAGAAAAAGCAAGAGGAATCACAATCAACACAGCTCACGTAGAATATGAAACAGATAAAAGACACTATGCACACGTTGACTGCCCAGGACATGCTGACTACGTTAAAAACATGATTACAGGTGCAGCTCAAATGGATGGAGCAATATTAGTTGTTTCAGCAGCTGATGGTCCAATGCCACAAACAAGAGAGCACATCTTACTTGCTAGACAAGTTGGAGTTAAATATATCGTTGTTTACTTAAATAAATGCGATATGGTTGATGACCCAGAATTATTAGAATTAGTTGAAATGGAAGTTAGAGACCTATTAACAGAATATGGTTTCCCAGGAGACGAAATTCCAATGATTAAAGGATCTTCATTAAAAGTATTAGAAAGTACATCAACAGATCCTAATGATCCAGTATATCAACCAATCAAAGAATTAATGGAAGCTGTTGATAGCTATATCCCAACACCAGAAAGACCAGTTGACCAACCATTCTTAATGCCAGTAGAAGACGTATTCACAATTACTGGTAGAGGAACAGTTGCTACAGGTAGAGTAGAAAGAGGAACAGTTAAATTACAAGACGAAGTTGAAATCATCGGTCTTACAACTGAAAGAAGAAAAACAGTTGTTACAGGTGTTGAAATGTTCAGAAAATTATTAGATCAAGCAGAAGCTGGAGATAATATAGGAGCATTATTAAGAGGTGTTGATAGAAAAGACATCGAAAGAGGTCAAGTTCTTTGTAAACCAGGAACAATTCATCCACATACAAAATTCACATCAGAAGTATACGTTTTAACTAAAGAAGAAGGTGGAAGACATACACCATTCTTCAATGGATATAGACCACAATTCTATTTCAGAACAACAGACGTTACAGGTGTTATTGAATTACCTGCTGGAACAGAAATGGTTATGCCAGGTGATAACGTATCAATGACAATTGAATTAATTACACCTATCGCTATCGAAAAAGGATTAAGATTCGCTATTCGTGAAGGTGGTAGAACAGTTGGTTCAGGAGTTGTATCTGATATATTAGAATAATAAGAAATAAAAAGATTGCCAAAAACTCGATTTTGGTAATCTTTTTTACATAATGTAAAATTTGTGCTATAATATATATATATACTAAAAAGGAGGTAGCAAAATGGATAAATTGCAGAGATTACATCAAGAAACAGAAAAAGAGTTAGAACGGATGAAAGAAAAACACGATAAAGAATGGGAAGAGGTAAAAATTGAAGCACATGAGGCACTTGAAGGTGCGAAAACGGCCAGAGAAGTAAAAAAAATTGACCAAGACTATAAACGAAAGATGGATCTTCTCAGCAAAAGACAAACAGAAGATTATGTAGAACTTCAAAGAGAATTCGTTAAAAAATTAACATCTCTGTAAATCCAACCCACTTATATATTTTTATATAAGTGGGTATAATTTTATATTTTGAATGAAAGAAAACTTGATTTTATGTAAATATCGAGGTATAATGTATATATAAAAAACATTAGGAGGTAAAAACCATGAAATTTGTAGAAACAAGTTGTCGGAATTTAGTAATTCAAGCACAGAAGGAAGGGATGAGTATATCTGCTTTAATTGCTCTAATTCAAAATGAATGGCAGGAAAATGTAGCTGATAAAACAAGAACATCAAATAGAGAGGAAAATAATATGACTAAGGCGGAAAGAGAGTTAGAAGAGAGATTATTAAACCTTAATGAAGAGATGGAAAGACTAACATCTGAAATTGAAGAAAAATATGGCGAAGAGAAGGAGACTTTAAAGAAAAGAACTTCTGAAGAAATTTTGTTAGCAGAAGAAGAATCTGAGAAAATGAAAATAATCAATAGGTTTTATTCTGCAATGAGAAAAATAGAAGCGAAAGAAATTCAGGAAAAAAATAACCTGAGAGCAAGAATAATGAACGAGATAATACGAAAATAAATTCCAACCCAGCTACACATAATTATGTGTAGCTGGGTAAAATATTATATCAATTTCTTAAAAACTAATTAATTAAAGTTATTATAAATATTATTAATTTTAAGTCTAATTATGTATTTTGAAGTCAATTATAACCACTTCTTAAGAATGCTTCAAGAAAAATTAAAAAAGTACTTGTTTTTTTATAAAAAGAATAATAAAATAAATATATCATAAATAAAATTAATTAATACAATACTAGGAGGAGTCAAAAGTGAAAATAATACTAGATGCAATGGGTGGAGACAATGCACCAGATGCCAATATAAAAGGAGCAGTAAATGCAATTAATAAAGTAAAAGCAGAAGTAGTTTTAGTAGGAAAAGAAGAAGTAATAAGAAGTAAAGTAAAAGAATTTTATGGAAAAGAAATCGAAGAAATATCTGACAGATTAAAAATAAAAAATGCAACAGAAACAATAGAAATGTGTGATACACCTACATTAGCAATTAAACACAAAAAAGATTCATCAATGGTAGTAGGTTTCAAAATGCTAAAAGAAGATGAAGGAGATGTATTTATATCAGCAGGAAATTCAGGAGCATTACTAACAGGAGCAACACTATTAGTAGGAAGAATAAAAGGAATAGATAGACCAGCATTAGCAGGAATATTGCCTGCATATAAAAGTCAATTATTATTAATTGATGCAGGTTCAAACACAAATTGCAAACCTATCAATTTATTACAATTTGCTCAAATGTCTAGTATTTATTTAAGAAATACTTTTGGTATAGAAAAACCAGCAATAGGATTACTAAACATTGGAACAGAAGAGACAAAAGGAAATGATTTAGCAAAAGAAAGCTATAATTTATTAAAAGAAAAGTCAAAAGAATTGAATATAAATTTTGTAGGAAATGTTGAAGGAAGAGATGCTTTCTCTGGTGAAATAGACGCAATTGTTACAGATGGATTTACAGGAAATGTATTTTTAAAAACAACAGAAGGTTTAGGAAAATTTGTAAAAAGAACTCTGACAGAAAGTTTAACTAAAAATTTACTAACAAAAATATTATCTATTCCAGCACTTCCAGCAATAAAAAGATTCAGTAAAACAATGGATTATAAATCATATGGAGGAGCATTATTTTTAGGAGTAAAAAAGCCTGTTGTTAAAGCACATGGAAGTAGTGATGAATTATTATTTGAATACACAATTATACAAGCAGAAAAATTTGTTGAAAATAAAGCTGTAGAAAAAATGATAGAAGAATTTCAGAAATGATTGTTAATGGTTGTCAATGGGGGCGGAGTTGTCAAAATCTCCGTCCCCATTGACACTCAATTGGACAAAAATAAATTGACTTGATAGTACAAAATAAAAATATTTACAAATTTTACTTGACAAATATACAAACATATAATATAAATGAAAATATAATATGAAAAATATCAAATGAATAAATCATTTGCAAACTTGAGAGGAGGTGAACTCGGGAAAATGAGTTCAGAAGAAATTTTAGAAAAAGTAAAAGGAATAATTGTAGAACAATTAGGAGTAGCTGAAAACACAGTTACAATGGAAGCATCTTTTATAGATGACTTAGGAGCTGATTCATTAGATATAGTTGAATTAGTAATGGCATTAGAAGAAGAATTTGATATAGAAATTCCAGATAGTGATGCTGAAAAAGTTGTTACAGTAGGAGATGTAGTTGAATACATAAAAGAAAATGTAAAATAAGAAATAACTTTTATGATTTTGGGGACGGAGAAAAATGATTTTTTTCTCCGTCCCCAAAGTCATTAAGAATATTATAAAAGTTTTTATAAAAATAAAACATATAGTCAAAAACAGATTTCTTTTTAATTTCAGAGTCAGTTATGATATTGCCAGAATAAATGGTTTTATCTTCTAAAGACAATGTAATAGTACCAATAGATGTTCCTTTACTAATAGGAGAGTCTAAGATATAGTTACAAGTTATATAAAACTGGAATTTGTCAACTAAATCATTTCTTACAGGAATAGTAGAATATTTTAAATCTTCATATTTTAAGCTTAGATAATTTGAAAATCCTTTATTTATAGTAAAAGAATTTTCATTATTTTCTTTCCATGTTTCAAAATAGTTAGAGACCATTTTTTCTATATTTACATATTTGAAATTACTAAAAGAGTATTCAAGAAGTTTAATGCTGTCAGTTGTTCTATATTTTTTTGTATCAGCTCCTAGAACCACACAAATTAAATCCATTTCACCTCTTTTACAACAGGTCACTAAACATCTATTTGCACCATTTGTAAAACCAGTTTTTATACCATAGACACCATTTAAAGAACCTAGTAGTTCATTAGTGTTTGTCAAAGATTTAGGATATCCATTAATTGTTATTGTATAATTTTTAGTTCCTACTATTTTGGCGAATATTTCATTATTCATGGCATAATTAGAAAGAAGTGCTAATTCATAAGCTGTTGTATAATGTTCATCTTCATCTAGTCCATGTGGAGTTACAAAATGGGTATTAGATAATCCTAATGCAATAGCTTTTTGATTCATTAAATCAGCAAAGCTACTAATGGATCCAGCAGTATGTTCTGCTAAGGCTACAGCGCAATCATTACCAGAACGCATCATTAGACCATATAATAAGTCATAGACTGTTATTTTGTCACCTGTTTTTAAGCCAAGTCTAGAGCCTCCAGTAGATGCAGATTTTTTAGAAATTTCAACAGTTTCGGATAAATTACAGTTTTCAATGACAATTAGTGCTGTCATAATTTTTGTGGTAGAAGCCATTTTCTTTTTTTGATTTTCATTTTTTCCAACAAGTATAGTATTAGTTTTTCTATCAATAACAACATAAGCCCTAGAATTTATTGTCGGAAGTTCAGATGAATTACTATTTGTTTCTATACTTTCTGTATCTTCTAAAACTTCGTAAATATCAAACTTATCATCTAATGGTGATATATCATCTGCAAGTACATAATTAGTAATAAACATTATAAGAAAAAATGGTAAAAGAATTTTATAAATATGAGAAATTTTCATATAACATACCTCTTAATAATGTTATGAAGAAAAAAACAAAGATATGACATAAATGTAGATTAAAAAACTTTACAAGTGCTCCAATCACATTCGAAATTTACTCAATATTATAGATATACATTCTATAAAATAAATTTGAGACTGTGAATAGAAAAAAACAAAAGAATCTAAGAAAAGAATATTTTTATGTTTTTGTAGTAGTAACTATAAATTATAATTACAAATTAAGGATTTTTAATAGGAAAGTGATACTTTCCTATTGTATAAAAGTTGCTTCGCTCCAACGGTTGCACACAATTTTGACTTCCGTAAAATTGGCGCAGAACAATGACGCGGGCTTTGAAATGTTATGAACAGAAAAAAATGTTTAAGAAAGCCCGCTATTGTTCTTGAATAGGAAAAATCAAGTTTTTCCTATTCAAGAACGTCGCTTCGCTCTAGTGGTTGCACACAAATTTTACTAGCGTAAAATTTGGCGCCGAACAATGACGCGGGCTTTGAAATGTTATGAACAGAAAAAAATGTTTAAGAAAGCCCGCTATTGTTCTTAGTAAAAATGAATAAAACCTACGGAAATAAAGGAAAATACAAACAAATTAACATAAATGCTTGAATTTATAACAAAAATGTAATATAATTGTAATGTGGGGATAAAAAAGGGAGGAAAACATGTATAACGTATATCCCTAGCAGAAAATTTTTCTTATTCTTATAAAGCTAAAAATAAGAAAAAAATGTTATTGACTTAATAAAAAAATGATGTAAAATATAAATACAGTGTAATTAAAATAAGGAGAGATATGTTATGTGTAAAAAGAGAATTGTAAAAAGTTTTATCGGAACATTATTAGCAGTATGTTTAGCAATATTACCTAGTATAGTAAATGCAAAAACAATGTCACCATCACTATATTTTGGAATTCAAGAGATTGAAGTAGGAAGTGAAATGGGATATTCAATAGGAGACCCAAAAGCGAATGGTGATAGTAGTACAGGAGGACCTTCAGCAAAAATATGGAATATTGTGCAATATAATACATCATCTGCAACTAATCCAATGAAAGTTAATGTATATTGTGTAAAGGCCGGAGTAGGATTTACAGAAGGAGAAGGGATAAGAGGTACACAAGAATATGACTTAGAATTTGATATGTATACAGAAAGAGATCAAATAGCTACAGAAGATCAAAATACAAGTAATAAAATATTATATAATCTTGTAAATGGTGGACATTACAATGAATTACTTGCATTAGCAAATCTACTTTACTTACCAGGGGAGTCAACAGATGCAGAAAGAGAACAATTATTAACAGAAGCAAAAGTAACAGATATATGGGAGGAATTTAAAGGCGTAGAAGGAGAAGAACAGTATTATATAACAGATGATGAAATAGAGTCAGTTCAACAAGCAGCAATGTGGTATTTTACAAATTATGATGAAATGTATAATGGAGAAAGAAAATATGACAAAACAGATGAGTCATCATGGTTATTTTATACAACAGATTCTTCAACTTACCAAAATTTATCAAGTTATAACCCAACAGGGGCAGCATTTGAAGACCAAGGTGCAGGTAATGCAAGACAACAACAAGCTGTAAAATTATATAATTACTTGATAGAAACTGCGAAAGCAAATGCAGACCAATATGCAAACCCAAATGTTAGACATAGAAATAAATTAACATTATATGCTTCAACAAAACAAAGAGATGCACAACCATTAATGAAAGTTGAAAGAGAAGACCAAGAATTTGACCTAGCATTAAGAAAATATATAACAAAAGTAAATGGCGTAAATGTTACAGATACAAGAGTACCAAATGTAGACGAAAGTACTTTGAAAAATGGTACAACAGCAGAATATAACCATAGAAAAGATCCAGTAAAAGTTGAAAATGGAGATATAGTTACATATAACATTACAATATATAATGAAGGAGATTTAGACGGAAGAGCAACAGAGATAATTGACCAATTGCCAACAGGTTTAAAATACTCAAAAATAAATACACCAGGATTTACAGCATCATATGATGAAGGAACAAACAGATTAACAATAACTAGAAATACTGATAACACAGAAAATATACCAGCATACACAGAAGGAAATCTAGTAGCAGAAGCAGAGACTATAGAAATAGAATGTACTGTAGATACAAGTGAAAATGGAAAAGTTTTAACAAATGTAGCATGGATATCAAAAGAAGTAGATGAATATGGAAATGAAATAATAAATGAAACAGGTGCTGACAGAGATTCAGAACCAGGAACAGCACCAAATGTAGATAAAGACAATATGGAAGACTATACAGGAAATGAAGATAATAAAGAAGAATTAACAGATTCAGATTACTTCTATGAAGGACAACAAGATGATGATGATTTTGAAAAATTAATTATTGATAGTAATGAATTTGATTTAGCATTAATAAAAAGAATTACAGAAGTAAATGGGGAAGCAGTTCCAGAAAGATTATTAGGTGTAGATATTACAAATCTAGCAAATGGAACAGCAACAACAGCAGATTATCAATTAAATAAAGATCCAATTACAGTACAAACTGGAGACTTAGTAACATATACATTTAGAATATATAATGAAGGAAGCATAGATGGATATGCAGAAGAAATAACAGAAGACATCCCAGAAGGACTAACATTTTTAGGAACAAATGTAGATGAAAATATGGAACCAATAACAGACGAAGATAAATTATCAGCAGTAGAATTTAACACATCAATGGGCTGGACTTATGTTGATGGAGACACTAATATGATTTCAACAGACTACTTAGGAAGAGGTAAAGGAGAAGAAATAACAACACCAGGAGCTAATCTAATAAAAGCATTTGATCCAAATAGTCCATACTCTGACACAGAAGATAATAGAAATCCAGATTATAGAGAAATATCAGTAATACTTAAAGTAACTGCTGAAGATCCAAGTATAGGTATTATAAGAAATGAAGTAGCAATAACAGAAGATGCTGATAGCGAAGGAAATCCAGTAGATGATAGAGATTCAAGTCCAGAAGAATGGGTAAAATATGAGGATGACGAAGATTATGATAATATTATGTTACAAGAATTTGATTTAGCATTAAGAAAATTTATTACAAAAGTAGATGAAGAAGATGTGACAACAAGAGTACCAGAGGTAAGTTATGATAGAGATAAAGATCAAATAACATATAATCATACAAAAGACCCAGTAGAAGTAGTAACGGGAAATGTAGTAGAATATACAATAAGAGTATTTAACGAAGGTGATATGGCAGGATATGCAAGTGAAATAACAGATGATATACCAGACGGACTAAGATTCTTACCAGAAAATGCAACAAATGTAGAATACAGATGGGTAATGTATGATGAAGAAGGAAATGTAACAGAAAATGTAGACGAAGCAGTAGAAATAAGAACAGATTATTTATCAAAAGAACAAGAAGAGACAGAAGGAGAAAATCTATTACAAGCATTTAACCCAGATGAGCCAATAGGAGAAGGAAATCCAGATTATAGAGATGTAAAAATAGCATTTGAAGTAGTAGAGCCAAATGGTTCAGACAGAATAATAGTAAACTCAGCACAGATATCAGAAGATAGTGATGAAAATGGAAATCCAGTAGAAGATATAGACTCAACACCAAATGAATGGAATGAAGGAGAAGATGACCAAGATAGAGAATATATCAAACTAACATATTTTGATTTAGCATTAAGAAAATGGGTAACAGAAGCAATAGTAATAGAAGACGGAAAAGAAACAGTAACACAAACAGGACACACAGCAGAAATGGATCCAGAGCCAGTAGTAAAAGTAGAATTATATAGAAAGAACTTAAATGATGTAACAGTAAAATTCAGATACAAAATAAGAGTAACAAACGAAGGAGACATAGCAGGATATGCAAAAGAAATAACAGACTATGTACCAGAAGGACTAATGTTTGTAGCAGAAGATAATCCAGGCTGGACAGATGAAGGAAATAATATAATATCAACAAGATTATTGGAAAATACATTATTACAACCAGGAGAGTCAGCAGAAGTGGAAGTAGTATTAACATGGATAAATGGAGAAGACAATATGGGACAAATGACAAATATAGCAGAAATATCAGAAGACTATAATGACAAAGGAGTACCAGATAGAGACTCAACACCAGATAACCAAGTAGAGGGAGAAGACGATATAGATGACGCCCCAGTATTGTTATCAATAGAAACAGGTAGAGCAGTAATGTATTTTACATTAGGATTTACAGTGTTAGGAACATTAGCAGGAGGAATAGCACTAATTAAAAAGTTTGTGTTATAAAAGATAATTAATAAAAAAAGAGAATATTTTAACTATTAAATAGAAAAATATTCTCTTTTTTTGGAAAAACGTCAAAAATGCTCGTTATTGTTCAATAGTTTTATTTGTAATAAAAATTTAAAGAAATTGTAATGATATTGTAAAACTGAAAAGGCTATTTCCCTAAGGTAGAATAAATAATAATAAAAATAGCTAAATTTACTATTGAAAATACTTATAAAATCGATTATACTTATAATAAAGAATTATTGGAGGAAAACTAGTATGAATAGAATAAAAGGAATTATTATTTTTATAATTATTTTAATTATAAGCTTATTGAATAATGTAGTAGAAGCTAAACAAATGAATCCATCACTATATTTTGGAATACAAGAAATTGAAGTAGGAAGTAATATAGGGTATTCAATTGGAGATCCAAAAGCAAATGGCGATGGAACAACAGGGGGACCATCTGCAAAAATATGGAATATTGTGCAATATAATACATCATCTGCAACTAATCCAATGAAAGTTAATGTGTATTGTGTAAAAGCTGGAGTAGGATTTACAGAAGGAGAAGGTATAAGAGGTACACAAGAATATGACTTAGAATTTGATATGTATACAGAAAGAGACCAAATAGCAAAAGAAGATGAAAGTACAAGTAATAAAATATTATATAATCTTGTAAATGGAGGACATTATAATGAATTACTTGCATTAGCTAATTTGATTTATTTACCAGGAGAATCAACAGAAACAGAAAGAGAAGAATTATTAACACAAGCAAAAGTAACAGATATATGGGAGGAATTTGAAGGAGTAGAAGGAGAAGAACAGTTTTATATAACAGATGATGAAATAGAGTCAGTTCAACAAGCAGCAATATGGTATTTTACAAATTATGATGAAATGTATGGTGATGAAAGAAAATATGATAAAACAGATGAGTCATCATGGCTATTTTATACAACAGATTCTTCAACTTACCAAAATTTAGCAAGTTATAACCCAACAGGGGCAACATTTGAAGATCAAGGTGCAGGTAATGCAAGACAACAACAAGCTGTAAAGTTATATAATTACCTAATAAAAACAGCAAAAGCAAATGCAAATCAATATGCCGATTCAAACGTTAAACATAAAAATAAATTAATATTGTATGCTTCAACAAAACAAAGAGATGCACAACCATTAATGAAAGTAGAAAGAAATCCACAAGAATTTGATTTAGCATTAAGAAAATCAATAGTATCAATAACAAATAGTGAAGGAACAGGAAAAGGAATTACGAATCTAGAAGGAGAAAATGCAGAAAGACAATTAAATACAGATGGAACAGTTAAAAATATAAATCAAACAACAATACAAGGAACAACAACAACAGCAGAATATTATAACAGAAAAGACCCAGTAGTAGTAAGTACAGGAGATTATATTACATATAGTATAAGCATATATAATGAAGGAGAAAAAGAAGGAAGAGCAACAAAAATAGTAGACCAATTACCAGAAGGATTAGAATTTACGGAAGTGGTAAGTGGAGACTTTGAAGTATTAGCAGGGGGATATGATCAAACAAATAATACATTAACATTGACAAGGAAATCAGGAAATACAACTAATTTACCAGCATATAATGGAACAACATTAAGTTCAGAAGTAATACAAATAAAATGTAAAGTAACAGGGACAGCAGGAGCAAATAATAAAATATTAACAAATATCGCATGGATAGCAGAAGAAGTAGATGGAGTAACAGGAGAAACAATAACAACAGAAGTAGGAAAAGACAGAGATTCAGAACCATCAACGATACAAACACAAACAAAAGACCAATTAGTAACTGAAGATGAAGGATATAGAGGAAATGCAAGTAATAATGGAAAAGACATAACAGATAATAATAGTTATTTTGCAGGACAACAAGATGATGATGATTTTGAAAAAATAATAATACCAAAGGCAGAAGGAAATTATAAATTACAATTACAAAAAGTAGATGAAAATGGAAATCTAATAACAACATCAAATGCAGGATTTAGTTGGAGATTACCAGGAGAAGAACAAGATAGAACAGGAACTACTGCAAATGGATTACTAGATTTAGGAACAGTAGAAATTACACAAACAGGAACAGATACAATAACGATAACAGAGACAAATCCACCAACAGGATACAATCCATTAATAGGAAACATAACAGTAGAGATAACAAAAGAACTAGTAAATGGAATTTATACAGTAACAGATGCAAAAGTTGTTCCAGAAAATACAAATGCGAGTGCAAGTCTAGAAAATGGAGTAATAAAGATAACAATTTCAAATAAAGAAATAAAAGAATTCGATTTAGCATTAAGAAAATTTATAAGTGAAGTAGATGGAACATCATATAATAGACAACCAAATGTAGATACAAGTACAATAAAAAGTGAAGGAACAGGGACATATAATCACACAAAAGAACCAATTAGAGTAAACAGAGAAAGTGAAATAACATACACAATAAGAGTATATAATGAAGGAGAAATAGACGGATATGCAGAAGAAGTAACAGATTATATACCAGAAGGATTAGAATTTTTACCAGAGAATGGAGTAAATCAACAATATGAATGGGTAATGTATAATGCAGAAGGAAATATAACACAAAATGCAGAAGAAGCAGTAGAAATAAAAACAGATTATTTATCTAAAGAAAAAGAAACAGATCAAAGACAGAATTTAATAAAAGCATTTGATGGAGAAACATTAAGTTATAAAGAAATACAAGTAGTATGTAAAGTAAAAGCAGATGTTGAATCAAATGTAAAATTAACAAATTTAGCAGAAATAACAGATGATTATAATGACTATAATGAACCAGATAAAGATTCAACACCAGATAATTTGCAAATACCAGAAGATTTACCAGGATATAGAGATGAAGAAATAGAAAGAGGAGATCAATACATCCCAGGACAAGAAGATGATGATGACTTCGAAAAAGTATTAGTATCAGAAAGAACAGGTTCATATGAATTACAATTACAAAAAGTAGATGAGGATGGAAATCTAATAACGACATCAGGAGCAGGATTTAGTTGGACATTACCAGGGCAAAGCACTGCTCAAACAGGAACAACAGTAAATGGAATATTAAATCTAGGGACAGTGCAAATTACACAAGCGGGAACAGATAGTATAACAATAACAGAAACAAGAGCCCCAGAAGGATATAATATAATAGTAGGAAATATAACAGTAGAAGTAGAAAAAGGAGTAAGTGGAGAAGACAGTAATACATATGAAGCAACAAATGTAAGTTTAACATCAGGAGGAGACCAAGGAGCAAAAGTTTCTTTAAATGGGAATATAATTACAATAACAGTACCAAATAAAGAAATAAAAGAATTTGATTTAGCATTAAGAAAATTTATAAGTAAAGTAGATGGAACATCATATAATAGAGAGCCAGTAGTAGATACAAGTACAATAGAAAGTGAAGGAACAGCAACATATAATCATCCAAAACAACCAGTAACAGTAAGTAAAAATAGTGAAATCATATACACAATAAGAGTATATAATGAAGGAGAAATAGACGGATATGCAGAAGAAGTAACAGATTATATACCAGAAGGACTAGAGTTTTTACCAGAACATGAAACAAATCAACAATATGAATGGGTAATGTATAACGCAGAAGGGAATGTAACAGAAAATGCAGAAGAAGCAGTAGAAATAAAAACAGACTATTTATCAAGAGAAAAAGAGACAGAACAAAGACAAAATCTAATAAAAGCATTTGATGGAACAACATTAGACTACAAAGAAGTAAAAGTAGCATGTAAGGTAAAAGAGACAGCACAAACAAATGTAAAACTAACAAACTTAGCAGAAATAACAGATGATTACAATGAAGAAGGTGTGCCAGACAAAGATTCAACGCCAGACAATATAGAAATACCAGAAGACTTACCAGGATATAAAGATGATGAAATAGACAAAGATTATGTACCAGGACAAGAAGATGATGATGACTTCGAAAAAGTAATAATAGAAGAAAAAGAATTTGATTTAGCATTAAGAAAATTCATCACAAAAGTAGATGAAGGAGAAGTGACAACAAGAGTACCAGAGGTAAGTTATAACAGAGAAGAAAATCAAATAACATATAATCATACAAAAGACCCAGTAGAAGTAGTGACAGGAAATGTAGTAGAATATACAATAAGAGTATTTAACGAAGGTGATATGGCAGGATATGCAAGTGAAATAACAGATGATATACCAGACGGACTAAGATTCTTACCAGAAAATGCAACAAATGTAGAATACAGATGGGTAATGTATGATGAAGAAGGAAATGTAACAGAAAATGTAGACGAAGCAGTAGAAATAAGAACAGATTATTTATCAAAAGAACAAGAAGAGACAGAAGGAGAAAATCTATTACAAGCATTTAACCCAGATGAGCCAATAGGAGAAGGAAATCCAGATTATAGAGATGTAAAAATAGCATTTGAAGTAGTAGAGCCAAATGGTTCAGACAGAATAATAGTAAACTCAGCACAGATATCAGAAGATAGTGATGAAAATGGAAATCCAGTAGAAGATATAGACTCAACACCAAATGAATGGAATGAAGGAGAAGATGACCAAGATAGAGAATATATCAAACTAACATATTTTGATTTAGCATTAAGAAAATGGGTAACAGAAGCAATAGTAATAGAAGACGGAAAAGAAACAGTAACACAAACAGGACACACAGCAGAAATGGATCCAGAGCCAGTAGTAAAAGTAGAATTATATAGAAAGAACTTAAATGATGTAACAGTAAAATTCAGATACAAAATAAGAGTAACAAACGAAGGAGACATAGCAGGATATGCAAAAGAAATAACAGACTATGTACCAGAAGGACTAATGTTTGTAGCAGAAGATAATCCAGGCTGGACAGATGAAGGAAATAATATAATATCAACAAGATTATTGGAAAATACATTATTACAACCAGGAGAGTCAGCAGAAGTGGAAGTAGTATTAACATGGATAAATGGAGAAGACAATATGGGACAAATGACAAATATAGCAGAAATATCAGAAGACTATAATGACAAAGGAGTACCAGATAGAGACTCAACACCAGATAACCAAGTAGAGGGAGAAGACGATATAGATGACGCCCCAGTATTGTTATCAATAGAAACAGGTAGAGCAGTAATGTATTTTACATTAGGATTTACAGTGTTAGGAACATTAGCAGGAGGAATAGTCCTAATTAAGAGATTTGTGTTATAATGAAGAATACTTCTTAGACATATGTTTTTAGAAAATAGAGGACACTCAACGAAAGGAGTGTCCTCAAAATCATTAAGTTATAGATTGGTAAAGGACACCACTATGTCAAAGTATATAATATAAAATCATTCACAATTTTATATAAGCTAAATTTTCAAAGAAATTTTAAAAGAAAAAGAGGTGTTCTTGCACTCAGACCCTCTCTTATCGAGAGTACCGTGCATATCACACCTTTTTTTCTTTAAGAATTTCTAATTCAAATTTAGATATGCAAAATCGTTCATTTTTTTATATTATATACTTTGACATAGTGGTGTCCTTTACCAATCTATAACTTAATGATTTTGCAAACAGCCCTTAAAAAAGTTTAATGAAAGTTAGACTTTACAATTAAAAATTGGTATGGTATAATTTGCCATGAAGAATGTTAAAGAGGTGAAAAGTATGAATCAAATCTTAGCCACAAGTGAAGCTACATCTAAAAAGAAAAGAAGCGGACCGGCAGATATAAAAACAATTGTTAAAGTATTTGCAATAGTAATGATTGTATTTGGAGTTTTCATGATAGGGACAGGTTCATATGCAATGTATAAAGATAACGAAAGTAAAAATTCAGAAGTAACCAAGCCAACAATAACAGAAACACAAAAAGACGAAAAAACAGTACTAGTATCAGTTGCACATGACAAGGCAATAGATAGAATCGAATACAAATGGAATGATGGAGAAGTAGAAACAGTAACGGGAAATGGAAGAAAAAATATAGAAATAGAAGTAGAAATCCCAGGCGGAACAAACACGTTAAATGTAAGAGCTATAGATATAAATGGACAAGAAATATCTACAGACATAGACTATACAGCAGAAGATATAATTAATTTAGCTGTATCTGGAAGTAAATTAAAAATAACAGCAGAAAATGAGACAGAGATATCATATATGACATATAGATGGGATGATGAGGAAGAACAAAGAATAGATATCAATTCAACAACAGTTGATCAAGAAATAGATATACCAATGGGAGAACATAATTTAACAGTAATATTAGTAGATGTAAATAATGAAACAATTACAAAAGAACAAAAAGTAAAAGGAGTTACAAAACCAGTTATAGAAATAGGAGCAGATGAAGCAAAAGAAAATTACTTAGTTACAATTACAGATGAAACAGGATTAGATAGAGTAGAAGTTACATTAAGAGGTGAAAGCAAAACTGTTACAGTAGAAGATAATGCAACAGAAGTAAAATATAGATTTCCACTAATAGAAAATGATGAAAATATACTAGAAATAACAGCTTATAATGTTGATGGAATAGCATCTGATACAAGAAAAGTTAGAGCAAATAAATAAATACAATTGGGGACAGGTAACAAAATGTATTTTGATTTCGACAAAATATAACAATTGTGAATGAGAACATATTAAAACTAATATTTTGTAGTTAAATAAAATACATTTTGTTACTAAATCAAAATTTTTAAAATATTTTTTGTTAAGGGGAAAAAATGGATAATACATTTTTTTATATATTAATATATTTTATTATCTATTCATTTTTAGGTTGGACATTAGAAAGTATAGTAAGAACTATATGTGAAAGAAAAATAATAAATACAGGATTTCTTATAGGGCCATTTTGTCCAATATATGGATTCGGGGCCATAATAATGATATTATTTTTAAATAGATTTGAAAATAATATTATTTTATTGTTTTTTATATCTTTTATAGTTTTATCAATATGGGAATATATAGTAGGAGTACTTTTAGAAAAGTTATTCAAAACTAAATATTGGGATTACTCTAAAAATAGATTTAATTTTAAAGGAAGAGTATGTCTAGCAAATTCATTAGCTTGGGGAGTATTAGGAGTTTTATTTATAAAATATATACATCCATTTATACAACACATAATAGGATATGTAGATTATATATATGTAGCAATAATAGCTAGCATAATAGCACTAATATTATTAATTGATGCAATAATAAGTATAGTAAAAGTAAAAAATATACAAACAACATTACAAAAAATAGAAGAAATAAATGAGCAAATCAAAGAAAAATTGTTAGAACTAAAAGAAAAAAATGTTACAAATGATAATATTCAAATGCTAGTAGACAAATTAAAAACTAAAAGAGATAAAACATTAAGAAATTTGTATAAAAGGGCATATAGATTAAAGAAAGCATTCCCAGCAATAGATACTAAAGAGTTTACAGAAATTCTTAATAAAAAAATAGAATTAAAAAAGAGAAAAAAAGAGGGGGATTAAAATGGTTCAGGAAATTTACATTATTGATGATGACGATTCATCTATAGTTATATTTAGAGAATTATTTAAAAATGATAAAGATTACAAATTCATAAGTGTCAAATCTGAGCAAATAGACATAGCATTAAAAAACATACCTTCTCTAATTATTATTAATGAAGATGCAATAGATAGAGAAGTAGTAGGAATTTGCAAACAGATAAGACGAGATGAAGATAATAAAATAACACCAGTTATAGTTGTTTCATCTAACAATGATAAAGAACATAGAATGAAAATATTAAGAGAATCTATAGAATATTATATTAAGAAACCAGTAGATGAAGAATATCTTTATTACACAGTAAAAAATTTAAATAGATTATTAACTAACAATAGAAAGGTAAGTCCTCTTACTGGACTACCTGGAAATGTCCAAATACATGCTGAATTAAAAAAGAGAATATCAAAAGGAGAACCTTTTTCTGTATTGTATTTAGACCTAGATAATTTTAAAGCATATAATGATGTATATGGATTTGTAAAAGGAGATCAAATAATAGAATTTACAGCAGAAACAATTTTAAGAGGAGTACACACAGACCTTACGGAAGAAGCATTTGTAGGGCATATTGGTGGTGACGATTTTGTAGCAATATTGCCATCAATAAATTGTGAAAAGATATGTCAAAATATACTAACAATGTTTGATAGTCAAGTAAAAAGATTCTTTACAGATAAGGACTTAGAAAGAGGATATATTGAAGTTGAAAATAGAAAAGGAATAATAGAACAATTTCCTCTAACATCACTTTCAATAGGAGTTGTTGTTGCAGATACAGGAAGATTTAGTAATATACTAGAAATAGGAGAAGTAGGAGCACAAGTAAAACATGCGGCAAAATCAGTAATGGGAAGTAGCTATGCGGTAGATAGAAGGAGATAGAATTTAAAAAATAAAAAAATTATAAAATATGTATTGACAAACATTTTTTTTTAGGTTATTGTTAATTTAACATACAAAAAAACTTAAATTTGTATAGTTAGGATATAAAAGGAGGAAAAGAATATGCCAAAATTAAAAGATTTATCAGGAAAATTTAAAGCAGATGGACAATATAATTTAGCAGAATATAATCTTTATTTAAATAGTTTAGTACTTAGTACAAGAGAGATACAAACAGAGGTAAGAAATGTTGCAAGAACATTTATAGAAACAATTATGATGAAAGGAAAATGGTATGATGATGCAGCTGCAAGTTTTGCAAGTTGGTGGGATACAGAAGGAGTTGTTCGCTTAAACAAGATTAGTACAGTGGTAGAAGAATTAGTAAGAATAACAGCAACAGATGTATGTCATAAAATGAAAAATTCAGAGCAAACAAAAAAATCATATTCAAAATATGGAAAAATACAAAAATTTGCCGATGCAGTAAATCAATATGTATTGATTGATAATATAACAAAAAAGGACTTAGGAACTATAGGTAAATCAGAATGTGAAGAAGGAGCTGTTCTAATAGCAGATGGGAATGCTTTAACAAATTTAGCTAATTCAGTATCAACATCGTTTGATAGAATAGATGAACACATTACACAAATAAAAAAATTAATAACAGTTAACTTGATAAATGGACAAGCAATTAAATTTGCAGGACTAAGTTCAGATGTATTAAAAAATAAAGTTAAAAATGTAAAAGAACATCTAGAAACAATTCAATATGAATTATATACTCGTATGTTAAGTGCTCAAAATATAACTAATGACACAACAACACAAATTAAAGCAGCATTAACAACAAACTATGTAAAAGGTTATGATCCATCTATAAGAGCAGAAATAGGAACAGGAATAGTAGATTCAAATTCATAAGTATAGAAACATAATTTCATATATTAATAAAAATTCCTAAAGTTATACACTTTAGGGATTTTTTATGTTTACTAATTTTAAATTACCATCAGAATATATAAAATAAAAATTATTTCAATTATATATTGACTAAAAAACATATGTTAACTTTTTAGTTATTGATTCATGAAAAATATCAAAAAAATATATCTAAAGACACAAAAAAACTATGTCTTAAAAAAATATACAAAATGTCATATAAATGTAAAAATAACCACAAATCCAGTATCCGTAAACTATGTAGAAATACAGTAAAAATGGTACATTGAAAAATAGTATAAATTTGTTATAATAAGTATAAAATAATACAAAAAAACGGAGGTAAAACCATTGCTAGTAGTACTAATTGGTGAAGGCAAAATGCACTCAGTAGTATTGCCAAAGGTACCATCAGGAAATTACATTGTTTATGACGAATATGAAGATACAGACGAAGACAGACAATTACTAGAAATAGAATCAAAAGATGGAAAATGGCAAATAACAAGTGACATTAATGCAAAAATAGTTAATCCAAATTTCATAAATATAACAAGAGCAGAAATAAATGCAACCAATCCATCAGAATTATTTGTAAATAGGATTATTCTAGACAAATATAAAATGTGTGAACTAATAGTAGGTGAAACAGAAGAATTATATGCATTATGCTGTTTACCAGTATATGAAAACAATTGGTTCCATTTTGATATTAGAAATACAAAAGAAATAACAATAGGAAAAAACAGTCTAAATGCAATTTCCTATGAAAATGACTTAGTATCAAATTCTCATGCTAGAATATTTTTAAACAATGGTAGATGGATGTTAGAAAATTATGATAAAAAATATGGAACATTTCTAAACAATAATCTAGTTTATGATAAAGCAAAATTCTTATCTAACGGAGATACAATTTTCATTATGGGATTAAGAATTATCCTAATGGGAAATAGCATATATATAAATAATCCAGGAGGAAGAGTACATTATGATGATAGAATTTTGCGACCAGAGCAAATACGAGAGCAAAAAATAAGAGAAGATAGAGAAAATGATGATAAATATACAGAATTATATTCAGCAAAAGACTATTTTCATAGAGCACCAAGAATAAGTCCAAAAATAAACAAAACTAATCTAAGAATAGAACCACCACCTATGAAAAAGTCAGATGACAATATGCCTATGATATTAACAATGGGTTCAACATTATCAATGGGAGTAATTTCAATTGTTAGTGTAATATCAACATTTTCTGGAATAGCCAGTGGAACATTAACATTAGGTGAAAGTATATTACAGATAATCACATCAATAGCCATGTTGATATCTATACTTTTGATACCAATATTGATACAAAAATGGCAGAAAAAAAGAGATAAAAAATGGGAAGCCAAGCGTCAAAAAAAATATAGTGAATACATAGAAAAGAAAAAGATTGATATACAAAAAATTAAAGATGAACAAAGAAAAATACTTTTTGAAAACTATGCAACTACAGAAGAATGTACACAAATTATATTAAACAAAGAAAAAAGATTATGGGAAAGAACCATTGAAGATCCAGACTTTTTATCAGTAAATCTTGGAGTTGGAGATATCCCATTAGATATAAATATATCATATCCAGAAAAAGAAGAATTTTCAATGGAAGAAGAAGACAATTTAAAAACAATGCTGGACGATTTTACAAAAGAAGTAAAAACATTAAAAGATGCGCCAGTAACAATATCTTTAACAAAACAAAAGATAATTGCTTATATAGACAAAGAAGAAGAGAACATAGATAAATTTATGCAAAATATGTTTATACAACTTATGGCATTTCAAAGTTATGATGAGTTAAAATTAGTATTTTTACTAAAAAAGGATAATCTAAAAAAATGGGAATATGTAAAAATGTTTCCATATGTTTGGAATGATGAAAAAGATTTTAGATTTTTTGAAGATGATATTAAGCATATGGAAGAACTTTCAAAATATTTAGAAGATGAATTTAATAAAAGAGCTTCAGAATATGATGATACATTACCTAATAATGATCCTAATAAAAATTCACCATATTATTTAATTATAACAGATGATTACAGAAAAATAGAAAATTTAAAAATAATTACGAACATATTTGAGCAAAAAGGTAACTTAGGCTTTAGTATTTTCTGTATAGCAAAAGACATTGCAGAATTACCAAACGAATGTAAAACATTTATTAGCATAGAAAACAACTCAGGAAAAATTTTTACAAGTGATTTATCAAAAGAAAATGAAATTCATTTTAAATTTAACAATTTAAATACATTTTTCTTTGAAAGAATTATAAAAAATATATCAAATATACCAATAAAATATAAACTAACAGAAAAAAACTCATTACCAACACATTATTCTTTCTTAGAAATGTATAATGTAGGATTAGTGGAACAATTGAATATTTTGGACAGATGGAAAAACAATGATTCAACACTTTCTCTAGCAGCGCCAATAGGAGTAAAAGCAACAGGAAAGTTGATAAATTTAGATATTCATGAAAAATTCCATGGGCCACATGGACTAATTGCAGGATCAACAGGTTCAGGAAAAAGTGAATTTATCATAACATACATATTATCATTAGCAATAAATTATCATCCAGACGATGTTACATTTATTATTATAGATTACAAAGGTGGAGGATTATCAGGAGCATTCCAAAAACAGGATATAAAATTACCACATTTAGTAGGCTCAATCACAAACATAGATAAAGAAGGATTAAAAAGGTCATTAGTTTCAATACAAAGTGAATTACGTAGAAGACAAATTTTATTTAATGAAGCAAGAGAAATGATAGATAGTGGTGTAATTGACATATATAAATATCAAAAATTATATCATACAGGAGTATTAAAAAAACCAATATCTCACCTGCTAATAATTTGTGATGAGTTTGCTGAATTAAAACAACAACAACCAGACTTCATGGATGAACTTATTAGTGTTTCAAGAATAGGACGTAGTTTAGGAGTACATTTAATTTTGGCAACACAAAAACCAAGTGGAATAGTAGATGAGCAAATTAGAAGTAACAGTAAATTTTCTATTTGTCTAAAAGTACAAGATAAATCAGACAGTACAGACGTAATAGAAGTACCAGATGCAGCATATCTTAAACAATCAGGAAGATTTTATATCAAAGTAGGAAATGGAGACTATTTTGATTTAGGACAATCGGGTTGGTCTGGAGCTCAATATTACCCAGCAGATGTAACCAAAAAACAAGAAGATGACTCAATAAAGTTTATTTCAAACACAGGAACAATTGTAAAAGAAATAAATGATTACACTAAAAAGAATGTAAGTAGTAGAGGAGACCAATTAACAAACATAGTTACAGAAATGTACAACCTAGCAGAAAAAGAAAATATATCAGCACAAAAATTATGGCTAGATGATATTCCAGAAAAAATCTATATTAAGCAAGTAAAAAATAAATATAACTTTAAGAAAAAAGATCATAATGTTGTAATTACAATAGGAGAATATGACGAACCAGAAAATCAAAAACAAGGAGTCCTAAATTTAGACCTAATAAAAACTGGAAATACCATAGTATATGGAAGTGCAGACAGTGGAAAAGAAACTCTATTAAGCACAATGATATATGACTTAATGACAACCTATACAACAGATGAAGTGTGGATGTACATAATAGATTTTGGAACAGAATCATTTAAAATATTTAAAGAATGTCCACATGTAGGAGAAGTTATATTTGCAAATGAAGGAGAAAAACTAAGTAGATTTTTCACAAGAATAAATGAAATAACTAAAGAAAGGAAAAAAATACTATCAGAATATAATGGAGACTATGGATTTTTCTTAAGAACAAGTGGAAAAACAATGCCATTAATCACAATATTTATAAATGGATATGAAAGCTTTGCAGAAAATTATGGAGCAATATTTGAAGACTTGTTATTAGTTTTAACAAGAGAAGGACAAAAATTAGGAATAACATTTGTAATTGCAACAGCGTCATCAAATGACATGAGATATCGTATGAAACAAAACTTTAAACAAAAATTAGCATTATCATTAAATGACTCAGGAGACTATAGTATAATTTTTGATGGAATAGGAAATAGAGTACCAGCACATAGATTTGGTAGAGGATTTGCTAATGTAAGAGAAAAAGTCTTAGAATTCCAAACAGCTAAAGTTTGTGAACCAGAAGAATATAATGTATTTATAAAAGATGAAATAGAAAAAGTAAAAAAACGTAATGAAAAAACAGCAGAAAGAATAGAAATTTTACCAGAAGTTGTGAAAATAGAAGACTTTAAAGTAGAAAATATAGACATTGCAAATATGCCAATAGGACTAACTAGAAAAGACATAAAACCAGAATTCTACAATTTCAAAGAAAACTTCATAACAATTATCACAGCAAAAAATATAGAAGAAACAATACAATTTTCATCTAATATTTGGCAAGAAATGGATGAAATAAAAGATGTAAACACAATCATATTAGACCCAGATAGAAAAGTATTAAGTGGAAGAAATGACTTAAAAAATAATTTTGAACAACTACTAGCTAATCTGAAAAAGAAAACAACAAAACATAATATATGCTTTATTCTAGGATTAGACAAATTTATAAATTATTTAGAAGATGAAGCAAATAGAAATGGAGATGACTCAGAAGGAGGAGAAGTCCTAGAATCAGTCATAAAAAAATGTGAAGCACAAAAAAATGTAAGTTTCATAATTGTAGATACAGCAGTTAAAATCAAAGAACATAAATATGATGATTGGTATAGTGAATTTGTATTAGACGACAATGTTATATGGATAGGAAATGGAATAGATGACCAATACATTCTAGAAGTAAATGCACCAAGAAGAGAAATTTCAAACAATTGTGGTTGTAGCTTTGGATACTTTAATAAAAAAGACAAAACAGTAATGTTAAAACTTTTAGGAATGAAAGAAAAGAGGGAAGAAGAGGATGAATGAGGTATTAGTTAAATTATATGTCCCAACAATTGGAGAACAATATGACATTTGGTTACCAGTAAACAAAAAAATTCATACTATAATTACATTATTAGTAAGGTCAGTAAATGAATTAACAAAAGGATATTATCTTCCAAATAAAATGCCATATCTATATGATAAAGAAACAGTAAAAGCTTTTGATATAAACTTGAAAGTTATCGAAACTGGGATAAGAAATGGTAGTGAATTAATATTGATATAAAAATGTCCAATTGGGGACGTTTCTGTTTTGGACATTTTGTCCATTGGGGACGTTTCCGTTTGGACATTTTAAAAATGTGCAGAATAAAAATATAAACAATACATATAAATATAATAAAAACTTTAGGAGATATGATATGAAAAAATTTGCTATAAAAATATATAGCAATTTTAAATAAAAATATGATATAATAATAATATGAATAGCAAAGGAAATAAATTATTATGACAAACCAAGCACTTGATAGTTTAATTATAAAAGATAATAAAGATTTATTGGATAAATTAAGAAAGGGCATAGAAGATACTAATAATGGAAAAGTATGTTCTGTAGAAGAAGCATATGAAGAAACTAAGAAGATATTAGCAGACTAAACAAGAAAGGAGTAATGATTATGCCAAATAAAATTGATAAAGTCTTAAAGCAATTTATATCACAAGTATCAAATTTAATTGGAGACAGGCTAAAAAAAGTAATATTATATGGTTCTTATGCAAGGGGAGATTATGGAAAAAATTCTGATATTGATATAATGATATTAACAGATTTTAATGACGAAGAACTTGCAAAATATAGAATGAAAATACGTGAATTAGCTTGTGATTTAGAATTAGAAAATGACATTATAATTTCTCCTATTGTTAGAAATATTGAAAAATATAATAATAGGATAAATGTAATTCCTTTTTATATGAATGTACAAAAAGAAGGAGTGGTTTTACATGGATAAAAATATTACAGTAAGTGGATTTGCAAAATATAGACTAGAACGAGCAAAACAAGATTTATCTGATGCAGAGTTTAGTTATAAACATAAAAGATATTTAAATGCAAATAACAGAGCATATTATTCTATTTTTCATGCCATAAAGGCTGTACTAGCATTAGAAAGAGTAGATTTTAAAAGACATAAAGATGTACTTGCTTATTTTAATCAACATTATATAAAAACAGAAAAATTTCCTAAGATTATAAGTAAAAAGATAAGCCAAGCTAGTAAAGTTAGAGAAGATAGTGATTATGATGATGAATTCATTCCAACTGATGAAGAAACAAAAATACAAATTGATACAGCGAGAGAATTGATTGAATTAGTAAATAAATATCTTAATGAATATGGAACAAAAAAATAGATTAATAAATTGCAGATGTAAAAGTTTGCAATTTTTTTGATTTTTGTTGAAAGTAAAAAGACATGATGATAAAATAAGAAAAAAACAAGTCTTAGGTGAGAAAAATGATTATATTAGATGTAAACAAAGTAGGAGCTAATTTCGGATATGGGCAACTTTTTGAAGATGTTTCTTTTTCACTTAATGAAGGAGAATCTATATCTATTGTTGGACCTAATGGTTGTGGTAAATCTACATTACTAAAGATAATAGCAGGATTAGAAAAAGCAGATAATGGACAAGTAAGCATAAAGAAAAATGCAAAAGTAGCATATTTAGATCAAACAGGTTCAAGTGTTGTAGATGACAGACATGTATATGATATATTAAAAGATGCCTTTACTGATTTAAGAGAAAAAGAACAGCAAATAGCTAGATTACAGGAAAAAATGGAATCTGGAATAGAAGGAGAAGAATATAATAAGGTTCTTGAAAAATACTGTAGATTAGTAGAAGAGTTTTCTATAGCTGGTGGATATGACATGGAAACAAATATCAATATGGTAGTTGAAGGTCTTAATATAGATAAAAATTTACTAAATCAAAGTTATAACGACTTAAGTGGAGGAGAAAAAACGCTTATTCAACTTGCAAAGGCATTATTGATTAAACCAGATTTAATTTTATTAGATGAACCTACAAACCACATAGACATACCAACTAAAGAAATTCTTGAAGAAGCGATTGAAGATTTTGATGGAACATTACTATTTGTTAGTCATGATAGATATTTTATTAACAAATTTGCTGATAAAACTATTGAATTTAAAGATGGAAAAGTAACAACATATTTAGGAAACTATGATGATTATAAAGCAAAATTAATGGCAGAAATATAAAAAAGAAAGGCAATAGATACGGAATAAAAATATAAACAATACATATAAATATAATAAAAACTTTAGGAGATATGGTATGAAAAAATTTGCTGTAAAAAGAGTTTTTATTATATTTTTTGCATTTATTATTAGTTTTAGTGTATACTTAGCACCAAATAATACGATTAACCCCAAAAGAGAAATAGGAGATGCAGTTCAAGTGACATCATTACCTGTTTCAGGAAAAGTAGTTGTGTTAGATGCAGGTCATGGTACACCAGATGAAGGGGGTAGCTTATTGCATCAAGTCAAAAATAGAAGTAACTATTTCTTTATAAAAAATAATTGCAGATGTAAAAGTTTGCAATTTTTTTAATTTATGTTGAAAGTGAAAAGACATGATGATAAAATAAGGAAAAATGAAAAGGAGTATCAAATGGAATTAATAGATATTGTAGATGAAAATAATAAATTAACTGGACAAGTAGAAGATAGATGGGTAGCATATAATAAAGGACTATGGAGAAGGACAGTTTCTTGTTGGATAATGAATGAAAAAGGAGAAGTACTTTTGCAAAAAAGAACAGCAAATAAAATAAGAAATCCAAATAAATGGGCAAAAACTGGAGGACAAGTTGACAGTGGAGAAACTGTTGAAGAAGCTATATTTAGAGAAGTAAAAGAAGAATTAGGAATTGAAATTCCTAAAGAGCAAATTAAAGTTGTAGATATTTATAAAAGTAATGATAAAAACAAACGATTTGGGTATAATTTTATTTTTATAGTGAATTATAAAATAAAAGATTATATATTACAAAAAGAAGAAGTAGCAGCAGTTAAGTATGTTACGATTGAAGATATGGAATTAATAAAAAAAGAAAATGATTCTAATTATACTTTCTGTAGCTGGGATGATGAGGATTTTTATAGAGAAATGGAATTATTAAAAGAAAAAAGAAAACAAATTTTAGGTGAGAAAAAATGAAAATTGGAATAATAACAGATGTTCATAGTAATATTATTGCACTAAATGAGGTATTAAATAAATTTGAGAGAATCAAAGTAGATAAAATAATCTGTTGTGGAGATATAATTGGAATAGGACCAAAACCAGAAGAAACAGTACAGGAATTAATGAAAAATAAAGATAAATTAATAGCGATAAGAGGAAATCATGAACAATATTTATTAAAAGGATTACCAAAAAATGTACATGATGATAAAAGAGCAATGAGTTTAGAAGAAATAGATAATCACGAATGGACACACAGTAAATTAAGCGAAAATTCTAAAAATTTTATTAGCCAATTCAAAATATCAAACATAATAGAAATTGAAGGGAAGAAAATACACATTGTCCATTATCCAAATAATGAAGATGGAATATATAAAAAACATATTAAAAATCCTACAATCAAGCAAAACCAAGAAATGTTTAGTGGAATAAATGCTGATATATTCATATATGGACATACACATACAATAAGTATTAATAATAAAAACAATAAATGGTATATAAATCCAGGTTCTTTAGGATGTCCAGCAAAAAGTAATATAGCAAATGCAGGAATATTAGAAATAAATAAGAATGAGGTATATTACAAACAATTAAAAATAGAATATAATGTTAATGAAGTAATACAAGAAATAGAAAGATTAAAATTTCCGTTTTACAAAGGAATATTAAAAATTTTCTATGGAAAGGAATAGTGAAATTTATAATGAAAAACAAACCAATAATTGGAATAATAGGAAAAGTACAACCAAAATATGATGAAGATTTATGGCATAGAATTGATGAAGTAGATGAAATAAGATATCTAATAGTAAAAAATGGTGGGATTGCTATAACATTGCTACCAACAGAAGCAACAATGAAATTTAATGATAATGATATTAAAGATGAGAAGGAATTAAATAGCGAAGAAATAGAAGGATTATATAAGCAAATTGAATTATGTGATGGTTTTATTTTACAAGGAGGATTATATAGTTGTAAATACGAAATTGAAATTACAAAAAAGGTTATAGAATTAGATAAACCATTAATTGGAATATGTGCTGGATTTAATAATATATTAAGAGCTTTAGGTAGTGATGTAGTTTTAGATAAGAGCAAAAGTCATGATGTATATGATAAGAATTATAGGCATAAAATTAAAATAGAAAAGTGCACTAAACTATATAAAATAATAGAAAAAGAAGAAATAGATGTTAATAGTATTCATTCAATGATAGCAACAAAAGAATTAGTGGAACCTTATGCAAAAATCTCATCATATTCTGAAGATGGTCTTGTTGAAAGTTTTGAATTACTAAATAAAAAATTTGTTATGGGAATAAAATGGCATCCAGAGTTATTATTTAATGAAAAATATGTAGTTAGGTTGTTTGAAAAGTTTATTAATGAATGCTGATATATGAAAAATATAGGATCAAAAAATAAGATTATGATAATCAAAATAAAACTGAAATACAAATAAAAGTAAAAACAAAATTATGATAAATAAATTATATAAAATAGATTTTATTAAAGACTGAGTACATAAATACTTGGTCTTTTTTTGATAGGAGATGATGTGAAATAAGATGAACAAATCAGATTTAAAAGGATTATGGATGCCATCAGAAATATTGATAAACAACAAATTATCAGATAAGGAAAAAATAATATTATCTATGATTATATATTTAAGTAAAGATAAAGGATACTGTTTTGCAACCAATAATTATTTTTCTGATATTTTAAATGTAACAGTTGTAAGTATATCAAGAATAATAAATTCTTTAAAGAAAAAGAACTATATAAAAATAAATATGAATTATAAATCGAACTCAAAAGAAATAGAAAATAGACAAATAATACCTTTAAAAGAAGTTATGAACAGGTATTATCAAAATTGTGGATACACTATTAACAAAAATGATAAAACGAATTATCAAAATTGTAAAATACCTATTAATACAAATGATAAAGATATAAAAAGAAATATAAAAAATAAAAAGTATATAGGCAGAGAATATCCAGAAGAATTTTTAAATGGACTATATGCAAATCTAAATACAAACTTGTAATTGCAACAAGTATATGTGCTATTAGGAAATTATATTACCTAATAGCACATATAAAATTGTACACAAATTTCTTACAGAAATTTGGTACACGAACAAAGACGCGACATATAAGTAATCTAAAATGATAGGATATTTTAATCATGTCGCTTTTGTTCTGTTTAACTTTATTTTAGGCAAGCTTCCCATTTGTAATACAAATGGACTTGAAAATAGAGATTAGCGATGAAGAATTGGGAGAACCCAAACCCCATAAAAGGAAAGGATAGGTTAATTATGGTAGAGAAAAAACAAAATAAAAATAGACATTTTAATTTTAGAGTAAATGAAAAAGAGTATAACAAAATAAAAAGTAAAATAGAAAAGTCAAAATTAAATACTAGCGAATATTTATTAAGAACTTCAATGGATAAAGATGTTATAGTTATAAATGGATTAGAAGAAATAATAATACAATTAAGAAAAATAGGCAATAACATAAATCAATTAACTAAATTATGTAATCAAGGAAGATTAAGAAATATAAATTTAGAAGATGTAAAAAAGGAGATGAAGTCTATTTGGCAATTATTAAATTTACTAATTCAAAAGCAGAGTTAAAAACGATAATAGATTATGTTACAAGGACAGATAAAACAAATGCGAATTTAATAACAGGAAAAGATTGTGTTGCCAATAGTTGTTTGGAAGAAATGAAAACAGTTAAAGAATTTTATAATAAAAATGGAGGAAGGCAATATATACATATTGTTCAATCATTTAGTCCAAAAGATGATTTAGATTTTCAAAAAGCACATGAAATAGGAATAAAACTTGCAAACTATTTTCAAGGTTTTCAAGTATTAGTTGCTACACATACTGATAGAAAGCATATACATAATCATTTGATTGTAAATTCTGTTAATTTTGAAAATGGAAAGAAATTTAATCAATCAAAAAATGATATGCAAAAAGTAAAAGATTATTCCGATAAATTCTGTAAAGAAGAGGGACTAGAAATAATAGAAAAGAAAAAATATCAAGGAATATATAATAAAAATGAATATCAAGTAGCATTAAAAGGGCAAAGTTGGAAAATGAAATTAGCAAATGCCATTGATTATTCATTAGAAAAAAGTAAAAATAAAACCGAATTTTTTAAGAATATGAATAAATTAGGATATCAAGTTTTATGGACTAAAAAAAGAAAATATATAACTTATACAACACCTGAGGGAATGAAATGTAGAGATAATAAATTAAATGATAAAAAATATTTAAAGGAGGAGATGGAAAATGCCATCAATGGAAGAATTAAAGAAGAAAAATCAAATACATATACCGGAAGAACAACAAATGACACAAACACCAATAATAATGAAATATATGTTACTAGATCCAGATATAATAACAGAAATGATAATTTGGAACAAACAAGCGACAGAAGATATAAACGAAATAAGGACAACTTTGAAAAAGGACAAGCAAGAAATACAGAACATTATGAACGATTTACAAGAAAAATTGATAGAGAATGTGGAAACAATTGTTACGGACAAGATGAACGAATTTATACATCAAGAAGAGAAATACAAGGAAAAAAATATGGCTTTCAAAATAAAGACAATTTTTATAGCGATAATTATAGGGATTATAGCAGGTTGGATAATAACTCTATTACATTAATAGCAATTGATATATTAGCAAATATGACTAGACCTAATAATATAAAGCACCCAAGAAAAATAAAAGGTTGGAAAAAGAGTTTATCAAAACAAGCTATAAAAGAATGGTATTTGAAAAATAAGAATTCTAGTAGTTTTAATTGGTTTGAAGAAGAAGAGGAAATATAAGAATACTCAAAAAGTATTATAATAATACTTTTTGAGTAAAAAGCTAATTTTCTAACTTATTTTCTATCCCAGCAAATAAATCATCAAAAGTTATATTTAAAACTTTTATAAAACCCCATATTTCATAGTCTTTAACTGTTCTTTTATTGTTTTCAACCATATAAATATCATTTTTATGAAGATTGATTCCAAGTAGATTTAGTTCCATAGTTAAATCTGCCTGAGATAGATGTTTTTCTTTTCTGTATTTTCTTAGATTATCTCCAATAACATTTAGATTATTATTTAATTTTCTAACAGCCATAATATATTCCACCTTTTTTATAATTTATATTGATTTTATCCTTAAGTTTGTGATATTATGACATCAAGCAAGGGGTAAAACAAAAATTATATAAGGTGAGATTAATGAAAAGGAAAAATGAAGAAGAAATAGATATGAAGATTTTTAGAGATTTATTAAATAGATTAATAAATGATAATAAAATTACATTTAGCTTTTATAATAAGTCATTACTAGATTTAGATTTATTGCAAATCTGCTACAATAAAACTAATGATACAATAGAATTAGAATTTAGAGATGTACTGGGAGAACATTTAGAAGAATTAAAAGAAATTATGGATAAAAAAGAATAACCTATGTCAAAATTAACATAAAACATTTACAAATCAGAAAACCTATGATATAATATCATCGAAATTTATACAAAGGAGGGAAAATAATGAAAATTGTTCCAGAAAAATTAAAAATGGGTGATGAAATAAGAATAATAGCTCCGTCAAGAAGTATGAGAGTATTAAAAGAAGATGTTATAAAATTAGCAACTGAAAGATTAGAGAGATTAGGTCTCAAAGTTACATTTGGAAAGAATGTGATGAAATATAAAGATGAATACTTTAAATGTGCAACAATAGAGGAGAGAATAGAAGATTTACATGAAGCTTTTAAAGACAAGAACGTTAAAGCAGTTATGACAGTAATAGGTGGATATAATGTAAATCAAATACTAGACTATATAGATTATAAGTTAATACAAGAAAATCCTAAAATAATATGTGGTTTTTCTGATATTACAGCATTAGTAAATGCTATATATGCTAAAACAAAGGTAATTACATATCTTGGAGTACAATTTTTTAGTTTTGGCATGAAATATGGGTTTGACTATTCAATGGAATATTTTAAAAAAATGTTTTTTGAAAATAAGAAAATAGAAGTATTAACTTCGAAACAATGGAGTAATGATAAATGGCTAAAAAATCAAGAAGATAGGAATTTTATTAATAATGAAGGAATGAAAATAATAAATGAAGGAGAAGCAGAGGGAAAAATAATAGGTGGTAATTTATGCACATTAAATCTATTACAAGGAACAGAATATATGCCTGATTTAGATAATTCAATTCTATTTATTGAAGATGATGGAGAAACAGGAAAAGCATTTATTAAAGAATTTGATAGAAATTTACAATCATTGTTACATTGTGCAAAAGGAAAAAAAATAAAAGGATTAGTAATAGGAAGAGCAGAGAATGTTTCAGAGATGAACTATGATAAATGGAATAAAATAATCGAAAGTAAATCAGAGTTACAAAATATACCTATAATAATTAATGCAGATATAGGACATACAACTCCAATATTTACATTTCCAATAGGAGGAAATGCTAATATAGTAGCAAAAGATAAAAATATAGAGATAAAATTTAGTGATTAAGGGGGGGAATATTAATTCACAGTATTGTAGAATTAAAAAAATTATGAAAGGATTATTAAAAAGAAACACTACATTATTTTATGCAATGTCTTTAGCGGCAACATGGGCATGGGGAACATCATTAGTGGTAGGAATGGAAACTGTACAAACAAAAGGTTGGATTCCATTTATTATTTGGGCTGTAGCAAATTCACTTGCAATACCGCTATTTGGTTTTATTGCTTATAGAATTCCAAATTTGGATAAAGTAGTAAATTCAAAAATAGTTAGTATTTTTACAACAACTTCAATAAAGTTAATATTGCCAAACTAGAAAACTTATGTTGATTTATACTGTTAAAGTCTTTTAGAAATGTCCGGTTTGAAATTTATAAAGTAACTAAGGTGGTTATCACAAAGTATGTGATTAACCACCTATACAAAATTATAAATTTACATCATGTTGTACAATTACAGAAACGGCATAAAGGAGCTAAGCCAAGAAGTATGTCATTTTATACGTTTCTTTCATTGACAACATATAACCTAGTTATTTTGGTTTTGTGATCGCAAGTATTCATCAAGTTCCTTTTGATTTTGAATTTTTTGTTGTCTTTTTACAGGGTCTTGTCTATGTCCAGCAATTTGCCTAGTAGAATAAACTTTTTTTCGATATTCAGCTCTAATTGTATGGTCAAATATATCTTCCATTACAGTTATATCAGTACCTTTGAAAATTTTAACTATTACACCATTCTCATCAAGCAATTGGTAATAATTATTAGAATATGAAAACACACAACCATCTAGTATTTTCCTTTTTTCTTTAATGCAAAAAATGTTACTGACATACGCCCAAATTGAGTCAAATTTCCATCTACAGGGCTTTTAAATATTGTATGCTTATCAGAATATATATTTTCAGGTATACCATGTTTTTGAATTAAAATTATAAGCATATAACAATAGCCTTCTAGACATTCAGTAGGCATAAACCATCCAGCTAAAATTTCTCCTGTAGCATCATCAACAGCTAAATGCAAAGAAAATTTTTTACCATTTTCAAACCAATCATGTGGAGTACCGTCAATCATAATTAAAATACCTCTTCTAGGAGATGGTTCACGCAAAGGATGGGAGTCTTTACCTTTAAAACATCTATGTTTTCTGGGAGATTTATAACCATTATTACGATAAAAATCTTTAAAGAATGAGTAACTACGTTTTCTGAGCTTAAATTCATAAACATCATCCGATTTATCAGGATTGAAAATTATATCTTCGTGGTAGATGTCCATAAATTGTGATATACTGATATTAGGATATTGTTTCTTAAAATCCTTAAGATATTCTAGTTCGGTATTGCTAGCGGCATTATTGGGAGTTTTGCCCTTACTAGCGTGAATAAGGAGAGAATCAATATCCCTATTTTCAATGTCTTTTGACCAACGTCTAATTTGTCTTTCAGAATATCCAGATAATTCGGAAATAGAAACAAAAGAGATTAGCCTTTCTCCATTAATCTTATCTTTTAGCAATTGTAATGCATATTTTTTGTTCTTCATAAAAAAATCACCTCCAATCTGAGATGAATTATACATTAAAAATATTTAATAAAAAACAGGACATTTCTGAAAACTATATTAGGACATTTCTAAAAAACTTTAACATTATGTTGATTTATACTTGACATATATTGAAAAATAGTGTATTATTATAAAAAAATTAGAAAAAAGAGGAATAAAAATGAAGTTTAAAAGTAAGAATATAAACAAAGTGCATCATCATTTTTAAACTTGTGTCTAATTAGTAATGGGCACAAGTCAATTTTGATGTGCCTATATAAAAATAAAATATAAAGCTATATAGGTAAATAATATTTATATAAAAGATATTGTTTAACTATATAGCTTTTTTGATTAAAGGAGAACATTATGAGCGAGAAACTTTGCAAAGTGTCTGTAACTAATGTGAAATATTCAATTTATAGACCTGCTGGTAATGATACAGCTTTTGTCTATGGATTAGGATATACGCAAAAACAGAGAAAGAAAATCAACGATTTGATTATGGCAAAACATCCTAATGTCGAACAGGTAGGATTTATCGAATTAAATCCTAAACCGGAATTACAAATGGCAGGAGGAGAGTTTTGTGGTAATGCAACAAGAAGCGCAGCATCCATTTTCTTAAATGGAAAGCCGGGAGATTTACAAATGTTTGTAAATTCTAAGGACTTAATCAATGCTGGAGTTGATAAAGAAGGAAAAGCATGGTGCGAAATTCCACTTTATCATGGTGATGATGTAATCACTGAAAAAGAACTAGGAATTTTTATTGTAAAAATGAATGGTATGGTAACTGTAGTAATTCAGGATGAAATTGCTAAAAAATATCTTGTAAATAAAGATAATTTAAAAGCAATGGGAATGAATTTTATTCATAAATATCATCTTGAATATAGTGAAGCAGTAGGGGTTATGTTCTGTGAAAATGTAGAAGGTGTAATAAAAATAAATCCAATTGTTTGGGTTAAAGAAATAAATACACTATTTTATGAAACTGCTTGTGGATCTGGTACCACCGCTACATGTATGGTAGAGGCTTATTTAAAAAAGCAAAGTGTAAAAATTGATATTTTACAACCTTCAGGACTGATTATTACAGCAGATATAATCTATGATGAAGGCAGTTTAAAAAAAGCTACTATCTTAGGCAATGTTGAAACTGACGGAAAGACATACCAAATTGAAGGAGGAATTATAATGAAAGGAAAGGTACAACCAAAAACTTTACCAGGCTTTATGGAATTATTACCAAAAGAACAAATTTTATTTAATAAAATGAAAGAAATAATAAAAAAATCTTATGAAAAATATGGATTTTTGCCATTAGACACGCCAATAATAGAAGATGCTAATGTTTTACTTGCAAAAGCAGGTGGAGAAACAGAAAAACAAATATATAAATTGAAAAAAGGTGAAAATGACTTAGCTCTTAGATTTGATTTGACAGTTCCTTTAGCTAAATATGTAACGGAGTACTATGATAAATTAAGTTTTCCTTTTAAAAGATATCAAATAGGAAAAGTATATCGAGGGGAAAAACCACAAAGAGGAAGATATAGAGAGTTTTATCAATGTGATGTTGATATTATTGGTGATGGAGAATTATCTATAATAAATGATGCAGAAATTCCATCTATTATATATAATACTTTTAAAAAACTTGGATTTGATGATTTTACGATTTGTATTAATAACAGAAAAATATTAAATGGATTGTTTTCAAGTTTAGAACTTGAAGATATATCGCCTGAGATATTAAGAATAATTGATAAAATAGAGAAAATAGGAAAAGAAGAAGTAAGAAGAGAATTATTAATATCTATACCAGAGAAGAAAGTTGATGTAATAATGCAATTTTTAGAAATAAAAGGAAAAAATGAAGAAAAAATTCAAGCTTTAGAAAGTATGAATATTGATAATGCAATTTTTAAAGAGGGGATAAATGAAATCAAAGAAGTTTCAAAATTTATCAAAATTTTTGGAGTTCCAGAAGAAAATTATAAAATTGATTTAACTATAGCTAGGGGATTAGATTATTATACAGGAACAGTTTATGAAACATTTCTAAATCAATATAAAAATTTAGGAAGTATATGTTCAGGAGGAAGATATGATAATTTAACAGAATATTATACAGAAAGAAAGATGCCAGGAGTAGGAATTTCAATAGGACTATCAAGATTATTTTTTCAATTAGTAGATAATGAAATAATTTCAGCAAATGAGGAATCAATTACAGATGTATTAATAATTTCAATGACAGAAGATTGTGAAATGTGTGCAAAAATAGCTTCAAAGTTAAGAGAAGAAGATATAAATGTACAAATTAATATAGAACAACAAAAATTAGGAAAAAAATTTAAATATGCAAATAATATTAATGCAAGATATGTAATAATTATAGGAGAAGATGAAATAAAAAATAATGTAATAACATTAAAAGATATGAGTTCAGGAGAACAAAATACCATTACATTAGAAGAAACTATAACGGTAGTGCAAAAAGCAAAAAATAAAGATTAGGAAGGAAAGTGCAATAAACAAATGGCAAATAATTTTGTAAGATATGAAGATTTAATAACAATAGAGGAATATGATGAAAAAACAGATAAGGAAGAATTTGTATTACTTCCATTAGAAGATGATTTGGTAATTGGAAGATATCAAGAAAGAAGAAATATGTTAGAATATGGACATCAAATTGCTGTAAGAAAAACAGTATATGAAAAACTTATAAATGTTGCAAAAGATTTAAAAGAAATAAATGCAAATTATAAAGTAATAGTAGTATATGGATTTAGAGATATGAAAAAACAAGAAAGATACTTTAATGAAATACTAGAAGAGGTAAAGGAAAATTTTCAAGACGAAATGGAAATGTATGAATATATACATGAAAAAATTGCAGTACCACTTGTTTCAGGACATCCAACTGGTGGAGCAGTTGATGCAGCAATATATGATAGTAAAGAAAATAGAATATTAGATTTTGGTTCAGAAATATTAGATTATAGCACTACACAATGCTATTATGAAGCTGACGATATATCAGAAGAAGCAAAGAACAATAGAAAAATATTAAGAAGAATAATGATGAAAGAAGGATTTGCTCCTTATGATGGAGAATGGTGGCATTTTTCATACGGAGATAAAGAATGGGCTTTTTATTATGATAAAGAAAAGGCATTATATAATCAAGTTGAAGCAAGTAGAATTTTTGGAGAAGAAAAATGCATATCATAATTATATTAGCAAAACAATCAACAGTATTACAATAATACTAATAAAGAAAAAAGAAAAACATACACCTATTTTTAGAACATGGGCAGATCCAGAAAAAGATAGCCCAAACATTACATTTAGAACTGTTGTTAGAGACCCGAAAGACTAAGTTAAAAGGAGTAGTATATAATGTTTGATTTAACAATATATACTACTCTTTCTTTTATCTTATATTGTAAAATTTAATATTCTTATATTTATTCTTATAATTTTTACATAAATCATGTTATACATTATTATTTTGCATTTTTTATCCACTTTTCAAACTCTTTCGCACTAATTTCCTTATCTAAATATTTCTTCTTCATAATAGCTCCATCTTTTTTATAATTTTCAAACCTTTCAATTGCTTTTTCAGTACCATAATGAGAAACAGAACTAGCCAAAGAAAGATACCTTTTTCTATACATATCAAGTAACTTATCGTTTTTTAATGATTTTTTATAACTTAGTTGTTTTCCTAATTCTTTACAAGTCTTGTTATTTTTAAAAATATTATTACAATATTTAATATCCCTTAAATTTTCTGGAATAAAATACCTTCCACAATTTTTACATTGCTTAATTACATGGCGTTTATCTGATATAAACTCTTTAAATTCAATTGCTAAAATACTTATAACATCAGAACTACAAAAACAATAAGGTATATTATACAAAGGTAAATTATATCCACATAAATAATATGCACCAAAAGTAAAGTCTAATGCTAAACTATTTATTAATCCAGAGATTTCAATAATATCATTTTCTGCATTATAGTTTTGTAAACGATTATAATGTTGTTTTTCATACTCATCATATAATTTGGGATATTTTTTCTTAAATAAATCAAGTCTTTTTTGGGCTAGATTACTTTTTTGCTCAAAATATTCATCCCACTTTTTATCAAATTCTATTTCTTCAGGAGTAGCAGGTATATCATCATAATCTTCTTCAATATCATCTACAATTGACTTATCATAAGGTAAATTCAAATGTTTAAAAAATGTATGTTGGACATTAATAAAATGTTCTTCTTCAGAACGCATAAGTTCGAATAATCCTAAAAGATAATCTTTTTTATTTAATTCAAGACCAATAAAATTAATTCCAGATTTTATCTTTTCGGGATATTTTGGATAATATAAAGATGAATAGCAATATTTGCTAATAAAAGTTCCGAATATCTCTACTTTTAAAATCTGTATTTAAAAAATTTAAAAGGAAAGTTCCAATTGGCATAACTTTACATTTGAACACAGGTTCAGAATAATAAAGTTCATCTGTTTTATCAGTTTTATCTTTATGAATCATATCCCTATATAATAGAAATTCGGTATTACTATTTTTATCAAAAGCAATATAAAAATCCATAAATTACACTCCTATCAAACAACCATAAATCAATAAAAAATTTTTTTCTGTTGTATAGTGTTATTTCCAATATCAAACAATTATAATCGTATTACAAGTTGTTTGACAATATTGTATTACAAAATACTATAAAAGTCAAAAATAGCACATTGAAAAATATACAAAATATAATTGTCAAAAAAACACAGCAAATATTTTGTATCATAATTAGTTATAAGACATATAATGAAACTTCTATCTGGCTAACATAATGTAAAGGGATAGCTTCTTAGAAAAGGAGAGGAGGGCAAATCTCCTATGTGAATGAAAATTCAATTATAACTAATAAACAAAAGTAATAAAATTTATAGATTGATAATATGGTGTATAAAGGAGTTGGTGTTAGAGTGAATGATTACATAGAAGAAAAAACTACATATACCATAGATAATCAAGAATATACTGTAATAGCAAGAACTAAAAAAGATAATGACATAGAAAAAATATATAACATACTGAGTAGGTATGCTCTTCAAAAACTGAATAGCACTAATTAAAAGATAGTAATTATTAAAAAAATGCTGGATATTATCAAAAATATTTTGTATAATCCTTGTTACATAAAGGAATAGTTACTATCGAGAAAGAAGGAGAGTAACTATTATGGAAAATACAAAATATAAAGTGGCAGGTTATTTAAGATTATCAAAGGAAGATGGTGATAAGGAAGAAAGTGATAGTATTGTTAGTCAAAAAAGCATTATAGAAAATAAAATAAAAGAGTTGGGAAAAGAATTTGAATTATATGATTTATACATAGATGATGGATATACTGGTTTAAATACAGATAGACCTTCATTTAAAAAAATGATTACAGATATTGAAAATGGTGTCGTTAATACTGTTATAACTAAAGACTTATCAAGGCTTTCAAGAAATAGTTTTGAAGCTAACTATTACATAGAAATATATTTTTTAGAAAAAAATATTAGGTACATTTCTATTTTAGATAATGTAGATACATATTTAAAAAACTCAAATAATGATATGATACAATTTAAAACTCTAATTAATGACTGGTATAGTAAAGATATTTCAAGGAAAGTAAGAAGCGGTGTATGGGCTAGAAAAGAAAAAGGAATGTATTTAGCAGCAAAAGCTCCTTATGGATATAAAAAAAGCAAAGATAATAAAAATAAATTAGAGATAGATAAAGAGCAAGCGAGAGTTATAAAAAAGATTTTTAATATGTATGATGAAGGAAAAAAGATTACTGATATTGCCAAGTATTTAAAAGAACAACAAATATATTGTCCAGATTATTACGATTTTGGAGGGGCTAAAAACGGAGATTATAATTGGAGAGATGAGGCTATTAGTAGGATTCTAAAAAACAAAGTCTATATTGGGCATACAGAGTATGGCAAAAAGATTAATCTAAGTTATAAATCGAAAAAAGTAAAAATTATACCAAGAGAAGAATGGCAAATTGTAGAAAATACACATCAGCCAATTATTTCAAAAGAACAATTTGAAAGAGTCCAAACTAAATTAAGTGTTCATAAAAAAACAAGGCATAGAAAATATGAATGGAAATTAAATGGAATTGTATTTTGCAAAGAATGTGGAACAAAAATGGTAATTAAAGTAAATCGAAATAAAAATGGAAATATTAAGTCCAAAAAAATATATTGTGGAACTGCTGTAAGAAAGAATAATACTACTGATTGTAACAGAAAGTACAAAGCAATTGATGAAACAATAGTTGAAAAAATAGTTATAGGAAATGTAAAAGAAAAGCTAAGCAATATAAGTAAAAGCGATAAATTAGAAAACTTAATTTTAAATCAGTATAAAGAAAATAGTACAAAGGTATATGATGATAATATAAAAATTCTTGAAAAGCAACTTGAGAAAACTGATAAGACAATAACTTCACTATATGAAGATTATAAAAATGATATTATAGAAATTGATGATTATAAAAGATTCTATAAAACAGAAATAGAACGAAGAACAAACATAAAGAATAATCTTAATTCTATTTTAAAAGAAAAGGAAAAAAGACCAATAATAACAAAAGAAAGATTAATATCTATTATGAATGAATTATCTAATATTGAAAACTGGGATAGAGATAAATTATCTGAGATTATTTACAATATAGAAATTGACAAGGAAAATAAAATTTATATTAATTACAAATATAATGTTTTTGATAAATTATAGTTTTAGAATGGAATAACTATGAAAGAATATAAAGCAGGAATTTATTTAAGACTATCAAAAGAAGATACAAATACGAATAATAGTATAGAGGCACAAAGAGATATTACTTTAAACTATGCTAAAAAACATAATATTAATGTAATTAATGAATATGTAGATAATGGATATTCAGGTATTTTAGACTCAAGACCAGCTTTAAATAAAATGATAGTAGATATTTTAAGAAAAAAAATAGACATGGTTATTATTAAAGATTTATCGAGATTAACTAGAGATAAAAATAAAACAGGTTATTATACTGAAGTTTTTTTCCCAGATAATGATGTTAGACTAATTTCTGTAACAGAATTTATAGATAGTGGCGAAAGATATGAAATTGATGATACTATAATGCTAAGAGGGATAATGAATCAAAGTTATATTGCAGATATTTCTAAGAAGATAAAATCTGTAAAAACTGATATGAAAAAACAAGGAAAATATGTTGAAAAAAATGTACCTTATGGATATAAGAAAGATGATGAAAATAAGTACAAAGTGGTTATAGATGAAAAAGTGGCTGATAATGTGAAATTGATATATGAAATGTATTTACAAGGACATTCACAAGGAGAAATTGCAAAATATTTAACTAAAATGAAAATTGATACACCAAAAAAATATAAAGGGCAAAAGGTAGCAATTAATGAATGGCGAAGTGATAGTATAAGTAGAATTCTAAAAGATCCATTTTATACAGGTAAGATGATAATAAATAAAATATATACAGATTACAGAACAAAGAAAAAATATAAAACACCCAAAGAAGAATGGATTTTTAAAGAGAATACACATGAAGCGATAATTTCACAAGAACAATTTGACAAAGTACAAAAAATGCTGAAAGAGAAGTTTTATAAACCTAAAAACAAATATGAGTATTTATTAAAAGAATTGGTATATTGTGGACATTGCAGGGCAAGAATGCAATATAAATATAGAACAAGAACTAAAATAAGAAATAAGGTGTTAGATAATCCTCAAAAATGTTGGTATTTTAAATGTAGAATGATTTATAAATTTCCTAGTATATGTGACAAAGGACATACGATTATGGAGAGTACATTAAATGAAATAGTATTAAATGCTGTAAAACAAAAATTGAATACAATAAATATTAATATAGCCACAAATAAAATTACTGATGAATATAGAAAAAATGATATAACTTATAAGCAAATGAAATTACTCAAAAACAATGAAACGAAAATAGATAATGAAATGAAAAAACTATATAGTAAAAGAGTAGATGGAAAAATATCAATAAAAGACTTTAAATTGCAGTATGATGAATTTAAAAGTAAATTAAAAGAAACTAAAAAATCTTTAGAACAATTACAAGAAAAGAATAAAAGCAAAATATCAGAAGAAAACTTAAAGAAAATTATTATGGATTTTAAACAAGGTAAAGAATTCACAAATGAAATATTAAAACAAGTAATAAATAGAATTGAAGTATATGAAGATAAGAAAGTTGAGATAGAATTTAATTTTTAATGTAAAGTAATCTAAATAAAATTAGATTTTTAATTAAATATTAAAATGCAGTAAAAAGTACCCATCAGATGAACGGAGCAGAAAGTAGTAATGGAACAACAGAAGCACAAATTAATTTAAAAATAGCATTGAAACTACAACAACTCTTAGAGCAATCAGGATGTACAGTAATTTTAACAAGGTCAGATGAAAATGCTATATATGATTTAGACTCAAAAACATTAAGACAAAAAAAGGTTTCAGATATTCATAATAGAGTAAAAATAGGAAATGAATCATCAGCAGACATATTTGTTTCAATACATTTAAATAAAATTAGTCAACAACAATATTATGGTTGGCAAACATTTTACAATACAAAAAATGAAAAAAGTAAAGAACTTGCAGAACAAATACAAGGAAACTTAAATGAAACGATTCAAAAAGAAAATAATAGAATTGCTATGAAATTAAATACAATATATATTATGAAACATGTAGAAATACCAATATCAATTGTAGAATGTGGATTTCTTTCTAATCAGCAGGAAGAAAAAGAACTTCAACAAGATGAATATCAAAATCAATTAGCATGGGGAATATATAATGGTATAATTAGTTATTTTCAAAGTATATAGATAAGGATGTTATATATAAATATTTATTAAGTCAAAATAGTTAAAATAATTGATACAAAAAGTATTGAAAAGAAAAATATAGAAGTGATAAAATGTTAAAGAAATGAGGTAGTAAATATGAAAATGATTATAGATGATGTGATAATTAGAAAAGTAAAATATATGGACATAGAAAAAATTGTTGATATAAACATTAAAGATTGGAAAAAGATATATAAAGGAATAATAGATGATGAAATTTTAAATAATATTGATAGAGATAAAAAAATAGAAAGATGGAAAAAACGCTATAATATTGGTAATGTAATAGTAGCAGAAAAAGAGGGAATAGTGCTAGGATACTGTAGATATGATGATAATGTGACTTATAAAGATACAGATATAGATTCGGAGATTATAGCATTATATGTTGATTATGAAAAATTGGGTAATGGAATAGGAAAAAAATTGGTAGAATATGCAATAAATGACTTGAGAAATAAAAGTAAAACTAAAATGGTAATAAGGTGTTTAGAAAAAAATGAAAATGCAAGAAAATTTTATGAAAAAATAGGTGGGAAGTTATTAGAAGATGAAAAATATTTCGAAGTAGAAGGAAAAAAATATAAAGAAGTAGGATATATCTATGATATAAAAGCTGAGTGATAAAGTTTAAACTTTGGTACTCAGTATTTTTTTATTGTATAGGAAAAATCGGATTTTATCTTGACCCGATGTGGATTTTTCCGTATACAACAAGGTTAGGCTTCTGATATTCGTGAAGTACTGCGAAGCAGTCTTCACATGTGTGCGTCGAAATCTTTGATTTCGTTAACGCACGCCTTTCTTATTATAGGAAACTCTATGAAAGTCTTTAGTTTTGCAGTGTAAAGTGAAAATAAAATATTTTATTTTCAAAAGAAATTACATTTCTTAAAATTAAATGTTTTTTTTACTTGACAAACATCAAAAATTCTGTTAGACTTTGAGTACAACCAGAAGAAAATATTAATAAAAGTTTTAAATAAGCCGGACACTTATTTAAAACTAGAAAAAATACTTTGCAGTATTTAAACCAACCTAATTATAGCATATAATCACAAAAAAAGCAAAGTACTAAAAAACACATCTTCTGGGATTACAAAAGAAAGGAGATGGAGAAATGCTTTTTATTGTAATTTCAATAAAAATACAGCTAAGTAACAAACCAAGAAGGAAGAAGAGTTTAGTGTAGAAGAGGAGGGAGCAATAATGAAATTAGGTGAAATAGCAAATGTATCAATTGGCATACTAGTAAATAGAGAAATATCAGAAGAAGGAGAACATGAATATCAAATATTTAACTTGAAAAATTATGAAGAAAAACGCGAATATGAGACAGTAAAGACGCAAAAAGATTTTTCTGATAGGACAACTAAGCAGGGAGACCTACTTTTCAGATTAGTTGCTCCCAACAAAATAATTTATGTAAGTAAAAAAGAGGAAAATTTATTAGTTCCATCTCAATTATGTATAATAAGGGCAAATAAGGAAAAAATCAATCCAACTTTCTTAAAATGGTATTTAGAGAGTCAATCAGGAAGAGAAAAAGTTCTGATAGAGCAAATAGGTTCAAGCATACAAAAAATCTCAATAGCATCATTAAAAAAAATAGAAATACCAGAAGTAGATATAAAAAAACAAGAGAATATAAAAGATTTAATAGATGTGTGGAATCAAGAAAAAAAGATTATGCAAGACATGATAGATACTAAAGAGATGTTATATTCAAATATAATTGAGCAAATTATAGAAGGAGGAAAAGAGGTTGGATAGGAATAAAATCTATGATCAATTTTGGAAATTGTGCAGTGATTTTAAGAATAAAACAAATATGAATACAAACTATATGGAATATATGTCTGCGTTATTATATTTAAGATATTATAAAAATAATGAAAAAAATTTTGAAATGATATATAAAGATAGAGATAATTATTATATAAACATAGCAATAGATAAAAATATCGAAAAATTGAGAGATGAAATAGGCGACAAAAAATTATTTTCTGATATACAATTTAAAAATATAGTTTTTTATAGAAATTTAGGAGAGAAAAATATTTTAACTATAGCAATTGATCAAATTTATGAGCTATGCAAAGAATATGATAAAAAATATGTTGCAGAAGCATATGAATTTGCAATAAAACAATCAGCAATGCAAGGAGATGTAAGAAGAACAGAAAAAATATTTTATACACCAAAAGAAATAGCAAACACAATGGTAGATATGATAGTAGAAAAAGAAAATGTAAAAATATATGATCCAATGTGTAGTAGTGGAAATATTCTTATAAAAGCAATGGAAAAGAACAAGGTAGAGACTTTTGGAGAAGAGGATAATATAGAAGGTTATAATATTTTAAAGACAAGAATTTTATTAAAGAAAATGGAAAGTCAGCCGAAAATATATCAGAACGAAGATAAAATAAGAAATATAAAATTTGACTGCATAGTTTCAAATCCTCCTTTTTCACAAAAAAATTGGAAAGAAAATATAGAATATACACCATTATTCAAAGAATATGGTCTTTCAGAAAATGCTGTTGGGGATTACGCATATGTGATAAAAATGATAGAAAGACTGGGGGATAATGGAAAAATAGCAGTTATTTTACCACATGGAGTTTTATTTAGAGAAAATGAAAAAAAGGTAAGAGAAACATTAATAGAAAAAAATGAAATAGATGCTATTATAGGACTTCCAGAAAATTTATTTTATGATACAAGGATACCAGTTATTATATTAATTATAGCTAAAAATAGAAAAAAAGATACAATATTGTTTATAGATGCTAGTAATGACTATAAAACAGAAAAAGGAACTAATATATTAACAGAAGAAAATCAAAAAAAGATTATAGATACATATCATAATAGTAAAAATATAGAAGGATATTCGCGAAATGTTAGTAAAAATGAAATAAAAATGAATGAATATAATCTATCAATAAGAAAATATATCAGAAAAAAAAGAGAAAAAACAAAAATAGAAGAAGAAAATTTAATAAAAAAACTAAAAAACTTAAGTAATGAGCAGGAAATTTTAGAACAAAATATTAAAGATATTTTAGAAGTTTTGAATGTAAAGATTTTTCAAGAAAAAAGCAAAGTAAAAAAGAAAGATGTTAAAGCTAAGGAAGAACAAGATATGTCAAAAGAAGATATTTTAATGGCATTAAGTGAAAAAGACAAATCTAAAAAAGAAAATATAGTAAAATACAAATTTGATAGTAGAAAGATAGGACAAAATATAAAAAAGATACGATGGGAAAGAGGATACACACAAGAAGAATTAGCTGAAAGATTAGATGTTAGTAGTAGGTATATGAGTATAATAGAAAGAGGACTGGCTGGCATGAGATTAGAATCTTTATTAAAGATTTGTAATGAATTGCAAGTAAAAATTGAAGAACTTTTAAAATAAATTAAGAAGAGGTGAATAATATGGAATTGCTAGATGTGTTAGATGAAAATGGAAATTATACAGGTCAGGTAGAGGAAAGAAAAGTTATACATGAAAAAGGATTATGGCATATACATGTTGGTGTATGGATAATGAATAAAAAAGGAGAATTGCTATTTCAACAAAGATCAATGCAAAAGAAAATAAACCCAGGAAAATGGACAAGAACAGGTGGGCATGTTGATAGTGGAGAAACACCACTACAAGCAGTTCAAAGGGAAACTTGCGAAGAAATTGGAGTAAAAATTCCATTAGATAAATTTGAGTTATTAAGTGTAAAAAAAGAAGAAGTTTATATTCCAGATTATCAAGTAACTAATAGACATTTTATATATAGTTATTTTGCAATTGTTGATTATAAAATAGAGGATTATACTAAACAAGAAGAGGAAGTAAGTGATTTGAAATATATAACTGTTGAAGAAATGGAAAAAGCATATGAAAACAAGGATGATAACTTTACATTTATAAAATGGAAAAATATAGATAATGTGATAGAAATGTTAAAGAAAATTAGGAAAGAAAAATGTCTACAATAAATAGAAATGTTATTATATATATACAAAGGAATTTCTAATATGAATATGTAAAATATTATAGAGAGTACAGAAGTATGCAATAAGGTTATGAAAGATAAAAGATTTCTCAATAAGGTTGGAAATACTATATAAAAAATGTTATACTAGTTATAGTAGATAAATAATAATGACAGGAGGGAAAATATGTCTAAGCAACAAAAAAATATAATCAATTATATAGTAATATGCATTAACGAATTTGCAAAACAATTTAAAATGACAAGTAAAGAAGCATACTTATATTTAAGAAATTTTAAAGGAATTGAATTCTTAAAAGAAAATTATGAAGCAGAACACACCGTAGGATTAGATGATGCTATAGATGATTTAAAACAAGTATGTATTAATAATGGAGGAGATATTAAATGATATTATATCATGGCTCAAATTTAAAAATTAGTAAAATTGATTTATCAAAATGTAGACCATATAAGGATTTTGGAAAAGGTTTCTATTGTACAACAATAAAAAAACAAGCAGAATTCATGGCAGAAAGAGTAGTAAAAAGGCAAGGACGGAGTAAAAACAGTAAATACATTTGAATTAGACGAAAGCATTTTCAAGGACAAAGAATTAAACATTAAGAAGTTTGATAAACCATCTAAAGAATGGGCAAAATTTATATTAAATAATCGAGATAGGAATTACAAATTTATAAACAGTAAAGAATGTAATATGGATAATAAATATGATTTAGTAATAGGTCCAGTTGCGGATGATGATATTATCGTGCTATTTAGAACATTTATAAATGGATTAATTGATATAGATACATTAATAAAAGAACTTACAGATAAGGAATTAACAGATCAATATTCTTTTCATACTGAAAAAGCATTACAATATCTGAAGGAGGTATAAAAAATGGTATTAGAAAAATTGCAGTATTTAGTTGAATGTATAACGCAAGACCTAATTCAATATTTAATGGAAGATAATAATATAACGATGGAAGAAGCCATGGATATTGTGTATAATTCAAAAACATTTGAGCAATTGAATGATTTTGAAACACACTTATATTATGAATCTTCAAGTTATGTGTATGAATATTTAAAAGAAGAATTAAAATTAAATAAAGAAAATTAGGATTTTAAGAATGAACCTCTATTTTAAAGCATACAATTAAGTAGCTTTAACTTGGAGGTTTCATTTATGTTTCTCATATTTAACAAACAAAAAATATATACATATCTAATATCAATTATCACAGTAGTGTTATTATTTTGTATTGCAGGAACATTAACAGGAGATAAAGAAAGTATAGCAACATCATCTACAAATGAAAAGTTGTTACCAATATACAGTGTAAAAACTGAAGAAAATAAAGTAGCCTTAACAATGAATTGTGCATGGTAACAATTACTTTTATGATAGAAATTTAAAACAAGTTATTTTAGGATTTTGAAATGGATTACTAATTTAAATTAGTAGTCTTTTTTATTGAAATTGTGAGTGCATAATTTCAAAAAGAAATGAGGT
>CAKNJL010000002.1 GCA_930982035.1 uncultured Clostridium sp. | reverse complement strand
TAAAGTATTAATTCTATTGAACCGCCGTATACCGAACGGTACGTACGGTGGTGTGAGAGGACACTAAGTGAAATAATCACTTAGTTCCTACTCGATTTTCTTTTCATTTCTTTTAAAGTTTATTACTACTGCATCATCATTATCAAATAGATATTTAGAATCAGTCGTATCTGTTTGAACAGGATTTATTTCATCTCTTTCATCTTTAAAGTCTAGATTCTTCAAGTCAAATTTTCTTCTTGTTGAATTGTCATCTTCGGTAGCAGTAGTTACACCATCAGAATATTTACCAAAATCAAAATTCTTTATTTTTTGTTTTTGCTTATATTTTGATTCTAAGTAATTAAACTTACCAGGTCCTACCATTAATTTTCCGCCAATGTCTTTTATTTTATAAGCACATTTCTTATCAGTAAGGGCACCTTGTAATTTTCCAGGTGTGAAGTATTCAACATATTTCCATTGAACATCTCCCATTTTACTTGCATATTGCATTTTTTCTGTATCCATATCTGATTTAAATTTCCACTCTCTATGTACACCAAATTCTGATGACCACCATTGCAATTCTTCAATAACACCATTACCTGTAAATATCTTGTTTGAACAGTTAGCTAATATTGTATTTTTTAGATTTTCTTTTGATTTTGATGTAGCCAATTGTGACAAACTTTGTGCTGATATAATTGTTCCTACACGATATTTTCTATACATAGTAAACATAGTTTCTGTAGCTTTGCACACAAAGTCTGGAAATTCATCAATATATAAGAAATTTGGAACTCTAGAGTTTTCATTTCCAGGTCTTCTTAATACTGCATTTTGCATTGATATTAAGAAGAATAATCCAAAAGCTTGATGTGTTGATGAACCTAAATCTCCACGTCTTGTACAGATAAAAGTTATATCACCATTTGCAAGCATTTTATCAAAATCTATATTATTAAATCTATTACATAATATTGATTTTACACCAGGTAATCTTAGTAAATTATCAAGTTGAGTCACAGCTGCATAAATATCTTTTTCAGTTTGTTCTCTTGCACTACCATTTTTATAAAAACATTTTTTAAAATATGCAAGTTGTGTATGATATTTTTCTTTCAATTCTTCATCATGTGCTAATATTTCACACATTTTTTCAATCAATTCAAAATTAGTAAACATTTTTAACATATCTTCCATATTAGGAAGTGCACCTTCATTCATTCTAGGATACATTTCTTTTAATAGTATAGCAAGATTTTCAATCGCTTGAATGATAAAATCTTCTCTATATGCATCTTCAACTTCTTCATGTACATTGTTATACATAGCTTTTAAAGCAGAAGAAATTGTAATTGCAATTTTGGTTGGATTATCATATACAAAAGGATTTAATCCCAATGAATTTGGATTAGAAGGATCAATCATATTATATTTAAATCCATAATTATCACATACTTCTGTCATATGTTCTATTAATTCATAATCTGGTGACATGATTTCCATTCCAACATTTCTGTAAACATTTTCACCATTGTATTTTCCTAAAATCATCTTTTTCATATAAGCATTATAAACATCTTCTTTTCCTTCTGCTGGAGAAAGCATCTCTAATTTGAAATTTTGATTTAAATATTCGTTATCATATGGTCTTTTTAGATATGCAATTCCAGTTTTTAAAGCTGTGAATCCCATTTCTTTAGAAACTTCTCTAAAAAAGTATTTTTTCTCAATATCTCTTGCAATCATTGGTTCAAATATTAGAGAAGTTTTTCCAGTTCCAGAACCACCACATACAAATAATGATAAATATCTAGAAACTTCTGGAATTATTATATTTTTGCCTGTATCTTCATCAGTACATAAATATACTTCACAAGTATATACTCCTCTGTCCTTTTTCTTGTCAGATAAATCTATTCCTTTATAGTCCCAAATTGAACGAATTTGGTCTAAGTTATCATTAACTCCCATATATAACCATTTGAATAATGGAAATATAGTTGCAAGTGGTAAATAAAGTGAAATACTTGTTAATGCAGGTTTGACCACATCAGAAAAATCTGTAATTAGTTCTACATAGTTTGGAACAGATATTAATAATAACCATACTCCCATGTTAAGCCACTGTGTGAACATCGAAATTGCTATTATATAGAGTCCAACTATATATATAAAGAATATCTGAACTTTTTTAGGGTTGGTTGATGCAAATTCAGATGATCCAGAAAAAAGAAATGCAAATATTGGACAGGCTAAAGCAAGTGTATATTGTATAGGCCCCCAATATGAATATGATACACCTGTAAATATCATAAGTAACATTTCTGTAATTCTGTCAACAGCTAAATATACGGTTAATAGTGTTAATATATATGTTGCAAAAGTATTTCTATTTATATTTAACTTCTTTAAAAATTTGTCTAATATTTTCATATAAATATCCTTTCAAAAAATAAAATCATACATATATATTATCCTACAAAATGCCTAAAAAAACAAGAGGTTTAGGAAATTTTCTTTAATTTGTAAGAGGAAAATTTTTTATGTGTATAAAAAAGAAATATTTTGAATATAATATTAAAACAAAAGATTGATGAGGTGAAGTTATGATTGATAAATATATTCAAGAAAGTCAAATAGAAAATATAGATGAAAGAGAAAAAGAAATAGAATTAATAAGAAATATAATAAATACAAGAAGAGAAATAAAAAATGTAGATAAAAATTTTGAATATGCACAAGATGATTTAGTAGATTATTATATTTATGAGATGAAAGCAAATCAGGCAAAATTAAATTATTTAATAAAAATAGCTAAAATGAAAGGAATAACAGTAGATATGATAAATGATATAAAATATAGTCTTTCAGATGAAGAAGAAGTAGTATAGGTCTATTTGTCCAATTATTAGCATAATAATTATTAAGATAATTCTAAGATAATTTATATGTTATTAATTGGAGGGAATAATGGATTTAAATATACTTACATATTTAGCATGTATATGTTTTATATTTATAATAGGTAGAATTTTTATAGTTCCAATAAAAAAGATTTTAAAATTAATATTAAATTCTATATTGGGAGGAATTATAATATATTTAATAAATCTAATAGGAGCTAATTTCGGATTTCACATAGGATTAAATATAGTAAATAGTGTAATCATAGGATTGTTAGGACTACCAGGAGCAGTTTGCTTAATTATAGTAAAAATTTTAGTAGGCTAACAAAGACAAAAGACAAAAGGGTCCAGGTCATAAAAACAAAAGGGGCCAGGTCATAAAATGTATGCAAAATGTCGAAAAATGTAAATTGTATTTTTACATTTTTCGACATTTTGCATACATTTTATGACCTGGCCCCTTTTGTTTTTATGACCTGGACCCTTTTGTCTTTTGTCTTTATTCAACAGTTACAGATTTTGCAAGATTTCTTGGTTTATCTACATCTAATCCTTTTTCTTTTGAAATATAGTAAGCCAATAATTGTAAAGGAATTATTGACAATACTGGTGAAAGAAAAGGACTAGTTTCAGGAACTTCTACTACAACGTCAAACATAGTCTTATCAATTTTTTGATTTGTAACTATAAATGTTTTTGCACCACGTGTAATAACTTCTTGAAGGTTACTTACTGTCTTTTCAACTAGAGAAGGATCAGTAATAATTCCAACAACAGTTACACCTTTTTCAATCAATGCAATGGCACCATGTTTTAATTCACCTGCGGCATAGCTTTCTGAGTGAATATATGATATTTCTTTTAATTTCAAAGAAGCTTCTTTTGCAACTACTTCATCAACACCTCTACCAATAAAAAATACATCTTTTTCTTGGTATATTTTATGTGCAAAGTCTTTGACCGTATCTGCTAATGTTAAGCATTGTTCAATTTGTTTTGGTAATTCTAAAAGTTCTTTTTTTAGTTCAAGTAGTTCTTTAGAATCTTTACCTAATATTTCTGCAAAATAGATTGCTATCATTATAAGTAAAACGATTTGAGATGTATGTGCTTTTGTTGATGCAACAGCTATTTCTGGACCAGCATGTGTGTACATTGAGTAATCTGCCTCTCTTGTTATAGAACTACCTATAACATTGGAAATAGCAAGAGTTTTTGCACCTTTTTCTTTAGAAAGTTTTAAAGCCGCTATTGTATCTGCTGTTTCGCCTGATTGTGATACAAAAATACATAATGTTTTTTCATCAATTAAAGGATCTCTGTATCTAAATTCAGAAGCTATATCAACTTCTGTAGGGATTCTACAAAGTTTTTCAAACACATTTTTTCCTGCCAATCCAGCATGCATTGCTGTACCACAAGCAACAATATAAATTTTATTTACACTTGATAAATATTCTTTTGAAAAATTTAATTCATCAAATTCACATTTAGAATTTTCATTGAATTTTGCACCAATTGTTTCACGAATAGCAGTTGGTTGTTCATAAATTTCTTTTAACATGAAATCTTCATAACCATTTTTCTCACTACTTGAAGCATCCCATTCAATACTTTGAATTTGTTTATCTATTTTATTTAAATCTTTATCATAGAATTCAGCAGAATCTCTTGATAAAAATACATATTCTAAATCATTTAAAAGATAGAAGTTTCTTGTAAATGATAAAATTGCTGGAATATCAGAAGAAATATAGTTTTCTCCATCACCTTTTCCTATTACTAAAGGACTATCTTTTCTTACAACTATCATGTTATCAGGTAAATCTTTGCAAATTATTTCTAATGCAAAACTTCCTTTTAAATCAGCACATGTAGCTTTTATAGCTTTTAAAAGTCTCATTTTGATATCTTTCTCGTCATCTTTTGAGAAATAATAATGTATTAAATTTGGAACAACTTCTGTATCTGTATCAGAATAGAATTTGTATCCTTTATCTGTTAAAAATTTTCTTAATTCATTATAATTTTCAATAATTCCATTGTGAACTACACTAAATAATTTAGAATTATCTTGATGAGGGTGAGCATTTTCTTTAGATGGTTTACCATGAGTTGCCCATCTTGTATGAGCAATACCAATAGTTCCTTTTAAATCATTGATACCAGGTAAATTATATAAATTTTTTACTCTTCCTTTGTCTTTCATAACAACTAAACCTTCTGGTTCTATAGTTGATATACCAGCAGAGTCATACCCTCTATATTCCAATCTTATAAGTCCATTAATTAAAATAGGACTAGCTTTTTGTTTTCCAATGTAACCTACAATTCCACACATAATAAATCCTCCTTTAAAGCAATATATATTGCCATTATATTTTTTGATTAAATCTTTATACAGATTTAATATTTTGCATAAAGATTTTTAAATATTATAGGAAATAATATAATTTTTAGTTAAAATTGAAATTTAGTAATTATTTCAAATATAAAATTCTTTTGAAAAAATATCTAATTTTTATTTTCACTTTGAGCTTAAGTAACTTGAATTTTCATATTATTTTCTATAATGGTATTTGTATAGAATTAAAGGCATGCAAATAAAACCTATTTGTATTAACTTTTGTTACAATATCACTATTGATTTTTTTATTAATACTTATGACCATAAGTTGTAGCCATCAGGGCACCCGCCGAATTTCGATAACCCTGAACCTCGTCAACACTATGTAGTGTCCAGGCGCTAAATATTAAATTAGTGTCTCCTTTCTTCAAAAATTTTGCATACTTTTAATTTACTTTTATTATATTATACTAAATCAAAAAAATAAGCAAGTCCTAATAAAAAAATTTAGTTTACTATATATAAATTGAAATATAAATTATCTTTGTAAAAAAGAGACTCAAATCACATGCATTGAATAAATCAAGATTTAACTTTCTACTATATTGTAACTAAATTTATAGAGAAATTTAAAAAAGATGTATCAATTATTACTAATTTGTGATAAAATTATAAAAAATTAATATATAGAAAAATAGTAAAGAATTGAAAAAATAAATAGAGAAATGGGGGATTAACATGGATATACTAATTAACGAATCAAGAATAGAAAAAAGACTAGATGAAATGGCAAAAGAAATAGATAAAGCATATGAAGGAAAAGAAATTATACTAATTGGAATCCTAAAAGGTTCAGTAGTATTTATGGTAGAGTTGGCAAAAAGAATGAAAACAAAAGTACAATTTGAATTCATAGAGGTATCAAGTTATGAAGGAACAGAAAGCACCGGAAAAGTAAAAATAGTAAAAGACATCAAAAATAGTATAGAAGGAAAAGATGTACTTATAGTAGAAGATATTATAGATACAGGAATTACATTAACATTTTTGAAAGAGTATTTATTATTAAAAAAGCCAAATAGTTTAAAAATAGCAACTTTATTAAGCAAACCATCAAGAAGAATAAAAGAACTAGATGTTGACTATATAGGATTTAAAATCGAAGATAAATTTGTTATAGGATATGGATTGGATTATAATCAAAACTATAGAAATTTACCATATATTGGATATGTAAATAGTGAAAAAGATTTATTATAATAAATTACTTAATTTCTGTTTGAAACTTTATAACTTAAAAATTTACATATAATAAAAATAAGGAATGAAGGTAAAATGTTTGACATAGAAGAAGAATTAAAAAAACTACCAGGGAAGCCTGGTGTTTATATTATGCATGACAAAAACGATAAAATTATATATGTAGGAAAAGCCGTTTCTTTAAAAAATAGGGTAAGACAATATTTTAGAAAAAACAATAAAACAGCAAGAATTGAGAAAATGGTCTCTTTAATTGACCATTTTGAATATATTGTTGTTGACAATGAAGCAGAGGCATTAATTTTGGAATGTAACTTAATAAAAAAGAATAGACCAAAGTTTAATGTATTATTAAAAGATGACAAAACATATCCATATATAAAGATAGACGTAAAATCAGAATATCCAGGAGTATATTACACAAGAAGAATTGTAAATGATGGTTCAAAATATTTTGGCCCATATGCAAATCCAGGTTCAGCAAAAGAAATGTTAGATTTTATAAAAGAAAGATATAAAATTCATCAATGTAGAACATTAAAAGAAAGAACAAGACCATGTCTAAATTATCACATAGGAAGATGCATGGCACCATGTATGGGAAATGTTGATAAAGAAGAATACAGAAAACAAGTAGATGAAATAATTGATTTATTAGAGGGTAAAACAGATAAAGTTTTAAAAGACTTAGAAAATCAAATGCAAGAGGCCTCTCGAAAATTTGAATATGAAAAAGCAGCATATTTAAGAGATAGAAAACTAGCCATAGAAAGAGCGTCTGCAAAACAAAAAGTATCAAATATATCTGAAAATAACATAGATGTTATAGGAATTGCAAAATCAGAACTAGAAGTTTGTGTAGAAATCTTCTTTGTAAGAGGAAGCAAAATGATAGGAAGAGAGCAATACTTTTATAATGATTTAAAAGATATGGAAGATAAAGAAATTTTATCTGGATTTATAAAACAATATTATTTTGATAACCCAAATATACCAAATAAAATAATGATAAGAGAAGAAATAGAAGATAAAGACGCAATAGAAAAATGGTTATCCACAGAATTAGGAAAAAAAGTGGAAATAAAAACTCCTAAAAAAGGCGAAAAACTTAGATTTGTGGAAATGGCAGAAAATAATGCAAAAGTAACTTTAGATAATAAAGAAAAAGATAAAAGTGAGATATTATTAGAATTAAAAGATGTACTTAAAATGGACAAATTACCAAGAAAGATAGAAACATATGACATATCTAATATATCAGGAGAGTATATGGTAGCAGGTATGTGTGTTATGCAAGATGGTGTCATTAAGAAAAATTTGTCAAGAAGATTTAAAATAAAAACAGTATATGGACAAGATGACCCTAAATGTATGGAGGAAGTTATAACAAGAAGATTAAGACATTCTATAGAAGATTCAAATGGTGGATTTGGCAAATTTCCAGATGTTATATTCGCAGATGGAGGAATTACACAAATAAGAGCAACTAAAAAAGCTATAGAGAATGTTTTAGAAGAAGTACATGAGAAAATGAAAGAAGAGATTAATGCAAAAATAGGAAATGTTGAAAATCAAAATGATAAGAATGATATAGATAGTGAAGATGATAATAATGAAATTCACAAAAATACAAAAAATGAAAGAGAAATAGAAGATATAAAGGAAAAATTTTATAATATAGAAAAAGAGTTGGATATCAAAGTATTTGGAATGGTAAAAAATGATAAACATCAAACAAGAGCATTGATGGATGAAAATAGAAACGAATTAAAAATATCAGAAAATCTTATGAAGTTGATAACAAGATTTCAGGATACAGTTCATGAGACAGCTATTACTTATCATAGAAAATTAAGAGATAAGGAAATGACAAAATCAGAATTAGATGATATAAAAGGAATTGGTAAAATAAAGAAACAAGCACTATTAAAACACTTTGGAAGTGTAGAAAAAATAAAAAACGCAAGCTTAGAAGAATTAATGGAAGTAAAAGGAATAACAAGAGAATTGGCAGAAAGATTGAAAGGATAAAAGCAACATGATTTTAATACTCTATCATGTTTCATATTATTTCCTATAATGTATTTTTATATATTAGAAAGTTAGTATGACTTTCCTAACATATAAATAAAAGGAGAGAATGCTCTCTCCTTTAATTAGCATAAATGGCTTTTAAAGGCCACCAACTTGAAGCCCGCCCCAACGCTCACTTATGCTTTTTCGGATTCCTTTATTTCCAGAAATCTTATCATAAATGTTAATAAAAATATTTATGATAATTATTCCTGTTAACAGAAATACAACAACTTTCATCACTTTTTTCATATGTCCTCCTTTTAGTTAATACAAAAAGTGATTTTGCAGAGATTTCTCTGCTTAGTTACAAACACATTATATCACAAGTTTTTATATTCAACAATTATTTTTTATATATTAAAAAAGCATGTGTTAACAATATCTAAGACTTTGATGTGCAACTATAATTTAGATTCTTTTTTATTATGTCTAATTTTATGGGTACGGTATAATAAATGTTTAATTATTTTCCTTTAAATTTTCAATTTCTTTTTCAGTTAATCCTGTTGATTTTTTTATAATTTCAATAGAAACATCGTTTTTTAATAGATTTTTAGCAATTTCTCTAGCTTTTTCAATTTTACCTTCCTTTTTGCCTTCCTTTTTTCCTTCTGCAAGCCCTTTTCTTCGTGCCTCATACATTTCTGTATTGTAAACCAATCTACTTCTTTCCCTTATTTCGTACAGTTCTCTTTCTTTTTCATCTGAACTCATTTCCTCTAATTGTTCTATTGCTTCTTTGATTTCCCCTTCTTCTTTTTTGCACTTTTTCATCATTTCTTCATCGCCCCCTATTATTAATAACCATTTTTCCAATAAATCAGCTGTTCGTGGTTTATTTTCTTTTAATTTTGTTAATTCTATTATATAATAACTTACCATATCTGTTAAATACTCATCTTCTTTTTTATACCCCATATCTATATATCTTTTATCTTTAGTTTTTTCAAATCTCAATTTTGCAACACTTATATAAGCATTCCTTTTTAATATGTTATCTGTTGTTATACATATTACTATTGTATTTTTGGCATCTGGATATTTTCCAGATACTTTTATATCTCCTGCTACTAATTTAGAACTATATACAACTAGTCTTCTATCTATTGCTGTTGTATTTCCTACCTGCATTTCAATGTCAAGTATAATATTTTTGTTTATCTCTGCTTTTATATCTAATACACTTAATTTTTCCTTTATTGATTCTTTTGGTATTTCTGGATTTTTAATTTTAATTTTTCTAATTTTAATTTCTAAGATTGCTTCTAAAAGGCTTTTTAGAATTCTTTCATTTCCGTCCTTTCCAAATATTCTCTTAAAAACATAATCTGATGATAATGGTAGCATATCTACTTTTTGTTCTTTTTCTGTATCTTGCATAGCATTTCTCCTTTCATTTTAATAGATTTAATACATTTTTTCAAGCTTTTTTGTCATTAATAATATGAGTTTTTATAATTAGAAATAATTTGATTCTTAATTTTATTAGACATATGGATAAGGAAAGGTTTTAGATATTAGATGATTTAAAGGGATAAATAAGAAAATGAAATTTTTTTATGTCTAAATTCAGAAAAAAATAATATAAAATAGTTTACTTTTAACAAAATCTGTTTTATAAAAGTATATTTTTATGAAGAGGTGATTGACTAAATTTATTGGGATTAAGTTTTTATTTATGAAAATAGAAAATATTAAATATTAAATTATATTGTGAATTAGTAGTTGAATCAATTTTTAATTGATGAATAAAATTATATGAATCAAAATAACTTCTAATCATATTGGTAATATTTTACAATACAATTGGGGATATTGCAATAGTTTTAGTAAATTTTATGTTAATTTATTTTTTGGCAAATTTCTATTGAAATATATCACTAAAAAAATAATAAAGGAATCTTGATAATTATAACTGAGAAAAATAAAGAAATAAATTTTTTAAAATTTTAGAATAAAAAAAGACTGTCCCAGATTTCTCTAGGACAAGTCTCAGACGTGTTATAAAGCTTTTTCTATAGGAATATTGTATTTCTTATAGTCTTTAGCTTTTTTAGCAATTTCTTCCTGCTTTTCTTGTTTTCCCTCAATTTTGCCTTGCTTTCTTCCTTTGGAATAGGCTTTCATTTCAACCATTTCAATATTTTTCTTGTTCTTGAGGGCATTGTTAGTTATTCTACGTCTGAATAATTGTACACTCTTTAAAATGAGCATACTTCCCACTGAGCAAATGAAGAGCTCTTCGGGGCTAGACTTAACCGTATAATCGACTAAGCCAAAAGTTTGAAGAAGCGAAAAAGCTCCTATCAAAAATAACCAAATCAATACAATTGTAAAGACTGTGATTATAGAGTCTTTTACCTTAGCAATTAAATTAAGTTTCCGTTTTTCTGTTCTTTTCATTTTGTTTGTCCTCCTATTTATGTATTGATTTTCTAGGGAGTTTTCCCTAAGTTTCAACTCTATTATACCACAAAAAGCCGAAAAATACAAATTTTTGTACGATTTTCCGCACTAACAAAGAAAAAACACAAAAAAACTGACAACTTATAAAAAAACAAGTAATAAAAATCAAAAACAACGAATAACATATTATGAAAAAAAGACAAGGAGGAATGAAAATGGAATACACAAAAGAAGGATTAGTAAAGTTAGAGTTAACAAATGAAAGGAGAAAAAATAGAGGATTTATAAAGAAAATCTATGAACATAAATGGATTAGTATGATAGTAGTAACATTAGTACTATTATCAAGTATAAACTTAATAATGATATATAATTTTTTTAATATTTTACAAACAATTTAAGAGGGATGAATTATAAGCTGTACTTATGATTAATATCAAATAAAACTATTTTACATAATATTACAGAAATGTTATAATTTATAACGTGATTAACGGAAAAAGTTAATACTTTAATATATGTATAATAGGAGGAGAAATTTATGGAAAAAAGTGAAACAGAGAAATTTTATAAAGAACTTATCGCAGAATTAAAAGAAAAAATGGACAAAGGAGAGATAACAGCAGAAGAATTTCTAGAGATACTAGATAATTCTAGCTTAATCACTAAAGAAAATAGAATTAGTATAGTGAGAGGTGAAGAAACAGGAAAAGCAATATTAAATGTAAGTGAATATGATTCAGATTCAGAAGAATATTCTACAGTTGATGTAGATGGACAAGAATTAAATGATATAATAGACCAAATTAATGAACAAGAAAAAAGAAGAGCTAAAGAAAAAATCGAAGAGATAACTGAACAAGGAATTGGAGAAACAAAAATACTACATGATTATTACTATTATAACTTAAGAGATGAAGATAATTTTAGAGGAATAAAAAATGAAGTCATGGGAGTACTAAATGAAGAAGAGGATTCACCATATGTATTAGGTGGAAAACTAACAGAAGATAATGGATTAACAGAGCTAAGAGTAGAAGTGCCATATAGAGAAATAGTAAAAGATGTTGAAAACTTCTATTTGTTGAGACAAATAGAAAAAATGACACCTGAGCAAATAGAAAGATATAATCATAAATCAGAACAAATGAGAGAACTTAGAGCGGAATATGAAAAAGGAGATTATAATGCATATAGAATACCAATTTTTAAAGTAAATGATGAAGAATATAGTATAACAAAAGGTGATTATGGAAATGGAGGAGTATATACAATTGTAAAGAAAAAAGCAGAAAAAGATTCTTCAAGAGAAGCATTAGGAGTTGATAATACTCATTCAAAATGGGGAAGTGTCAAAAGAGCAGTAAAAGAGCAGAGTTTATTAGAGATAATTGCAGAAAACCCAAGAAGATTTGCCAAATATTATGATGAACATAAGGGCGATACAAATTGTTGTGGAAGATATCCAACAGAAACAATAGACTATGTACTTAGAGATTTGATGGGGATGGAACCAGAATCTGTACTTGCAAAAAAAGAATTAGAAGAACAAAGAAAAGCAGAAGAAAGTTTACAGGAGGATTCAGAAAGTAAATTTGAAAGTACAATATTAAAAAGTGCAGAAGAGAAAGAAAGATTAGAAGAAAAAGAAAAACAAGCTAAAGAATTATTACAAGAATACGAAAAACAAGAAAAACAAGGAGAAAAATAAGATAATATGGAAAATGTTATAGAAAAAAATGAAATTAATAATATTTCAGAAAAAGAAAAATTCTTAAATAGTATAAAATATTCTGAATATAATAATAAAATTAAATTATTAAAAATCCAAAAAGAATTGGTAAAAATGGGGATTAACAAAGAAAATATAGCGTTACTAACAAAAGATTTATCAGAGGATGAAAAGCAAAAATTAGAAGATTTGTATGAAATGCAAATAAAGCAACTTAAGTCTAATATAGAAAACTATAAAAATAAAATAATAAAGATAAGAAGAAATCATAAAATTTCCAATTCGTAATAATATGTACTATTATAATATAAAGTTATTGCACGATTTTGTATAGGCTAAATTTCAAATTTAGATATGCAAAATTGTTCCATTCATTTATATTATAATAGTCCTTTTTTATTTTATCACAAATCAAAGTTTTACAAAATTTAGGGCTTGGAAAAATGAAAAAAATATGATAAAATAATGCTATTCAAATAATGAGAGGAGATAGTAGTAGCTAAGCTACTTAGAAAAATTATGAAAATAGCTAAAGAATGGAAAGATTATAAAATATTAGATATGGCAGATGGTCAAAAACTAGAAAAATGGGGAAATATAATATTATCAAGACCAGACCCACAAATTATATGGAAAGACAAAAGTTTCCCAAACAAATGGAAAGAAATCAATGCAGTATATAATAGAAGCAAAACAGGTGGAGGTTCATGGGATTTTAAGAAAAAAATGCCTTCTCAATGGCAAGTTAAATACAAAAATTTAATATTTAACATCAAGCCAATGGGATTTAAACATACAGGACTATTTCCAGAGCAAGCTGTTAATTGGGATTGGATGATAAACAAAATAAAAAATGCAAAAAGAGAAATAAAAGTATTAAATTTATTTGCATATACAGGAGGAGCAACAGTTGCATGCTTATCAGCGGGAGCGTCAGTATGTCATGTGGATAGCTCAAAAGGTATGACAACATGGGCAAAGGAAAACGTTGTATCATCAGGACTTCAAGATAGACATGTAAGATTTATTGTTGATGATGTTGTTAAATTTGTAAATAGAGAAATAAGAAGAGAAAACAAATATGATGCAATTATTATGGATCCCCCTTCATATGGCAGAGGAGCAAAAGGTGAAGTATGGCAATTTGAAAATAATATATATGACTTAGTAGAATTATGTACAAAAGTATTATCAGACAAGCCATTATTCTTTTTAATTAATTCATATACTACTGGGATATCTAGCAAAGTTTTAGAAAATATATTAAATTTAACTGTATCAAAAAAATGCAAAGGAAAAATAGAATCAGGAGAAGTAGGACTTCCAATGGAAAATTCTAAACTAGTATTACCATGTGGAATTTATGGAAGATGGGAAAGCATATAAAACAAAGAATATTACAACTAAAATAAATTGTTTTATGACTTAAAGAAATCAGAGATTTTTTTTGAAAATTAAAAAGTTTATTTTGACTTTAAGCATATAACTAAAATTTGTATATTCTTTTATAATGAAATAAAGGAAAAGATAAAAATGGAAAAATTAAAAGTGATTTTTGAAGACAATCATATAATAGTAGTAGAAAAACCACCAAACATACCATCTCAATCAGATAAAACAGGTGATTTAGACATGTTAACTATAGTAAAAAATTATATTAAAGAAAAATATAATAAACCTGGAAATGTCTATTTAGGTCTAGTACATAGATTAGATAGACCTGTTGGAGGAGTAATGATATTTGCAAAAACTTCAAAATCAGCATCAAGATTAAGTAATCAAGTAAGGGAAAAGGTTTTTAAAAAAGAATACCTCGCAGTTGTAGATGGAAAGTTTGAGGATAAAAAAGGTACATTAGTAAATTATTTATATAAAGATGAAAGAAATAATATAAGCAAAGTTGTTAGTAAAGAAAAGAAAAATGCAAAAGAAGCAAAACTAGATTATGAAGTTATAAAATATAATGAAGTAAAAAATTTATCATTAGTAAAGATAAATTTACATACAGGTAGACATCATCAGATAAGAGTTCAGTTATCTAATTTCAATCATAGCATATTTGGAGATCAAAAATATGGCACTAGAGGAAAAGGAAAGCAAATAGCTCTATGGGCATATAAATTAACAATAGAACATCCAATATCTAAAGAAAAAATGGAATTTGAAGATTTACCAGAACCTATCGGAACATGGTGCATTTTAAAAAAAGATATACAAAAGTAATATGAAACATAGTGAAGGTAAATTTTGCCTAACTATGTTTTTTATTTTCTTAAATATTCTTTTACAAAATAAAGCTATAAATAATTTTGTAAAAGAAAAACGTAATTTTATAAAACAAAGAGTAAAAATGAGCATAATAGTGCTAAAATCAAATTAGCAAGAAGAGGTGAGGAAAATGATAGATAAAATTTGCACACTCTTGACTAATAGAATAAGAAAAGAAATGCCAGAAATAGATGATGAAAGGGCAGAAGTAATAAATTATGGATTACAAAATATAATAGGAGAAATACCTAAAATTTTCTTATTATTCATAATAGCATTTTTTTTAAATATGTTAAAAGAAGTAGTCTTTATGTTTCTAGTATTAACTCCATATAGAGGGGCATCAGGAGGTTTTCATTTAAAAACACATTTGGGATGTATTATAGCAACGACAATATTTTATTGTGGGACAGTATTTCTTTCACAAAATATTATATTAGAAGAAGTAACAAAATATATATTAATAGGAATTATATGGATATTTGGAATGATAATGATAAAACTATATGCACCAGCTGATACAGAAAATGTTCCAATATTATCTAAAAGAGATAGAAGGAGAAAAAAAATAATAGCTTATATTTCATTTACAATAGCTCTTATAGTCACTATTTTTATACAAAATAATACAATTTCTAATATATTATTATTTGGAAATTTTGTGCAAACATTAACTATAACTAAATTGGCGTATAAATTAACTAAAAACAAATATGGATATGAAGTTTATGGAGATGCTTCAACTCAAAATGTTTAAAAAACATAAACCGGTATGTTTTAAATATAAATTACAAGGGGGAATCTATTATGTTTAAATTTTTATCTAAAATAGCAGAAAAATATGCAAAAGCAACAAATACATCTTGTGTCATATTATGGGCTATACATCAACCTAAAATGCCAGCAAGTATGATGAAAAAAGATTAATTACTTGGCAAAAATAGGACGAAAAATTATTTTTGCCAAGATCCCTATATAACTTAAAAAGTTATATAATAATTTACAATCCAATTTAAGACAGCTTTTAACAAGCTGTTTTATTATGTCTGTAAGTTAGGCAAAAAAATAGATATGGATTTAAACCATATCTATTTTAATTAGTAATATATTTCTAATTGCTGAGAGAAATATTTATCATTTTTAGAAGTATATAATGAAAGATTTTTACTTTTACTTAGAATTTTCTTAACTTCCCATAAACCTAATCCAGTATGATTTTCTTTGCCAGAAAATCCTTTATAAAATATTTTTTCTGTATCAACATCTTTATTTTTATAAGTATTTTCAATTGTTATTAATTGCCTATGATTTTTTGAATCATCTCTAAATATTATATTTATAACTTTTTCTTCACATTCGCTACTTGCATCTATAGCATTATCTAAAAGTATACCTAAAACTCTGGTAAATTCATATATTTTCATATTTAACTTACTTAAATCAAGTAAGAAAGACATGTTAATTTTGATTTCTTTTTCATCAGCTTCATGATATTTAGTAGTTAATAAACTATATACGCCTGGATTATTTATCAATTCAGGATTTAAAATGTATAAATTATTAACTTTTTGACAGTCATCTTCAAGTTGCAAATAATATTTTTTTAATCCTTCCATATCATTAGTTTTTACATACCCACCAATTGTTGTAACGATATTATCAAAATCATGTTTGAAACCACGAACATTATCATGTAGAATTGTTAGAGTTCTATTATATTCTTCTGCATTTTGTAGTTTTTGTGTTGTTACGGCTAATTTCATTATTCTAGTTAAACTATAAATACTTATACTGAAATATGCTAGTAATGATAAAAAACTTAAAAATGTAATTAATATTGGTAAAGTATCTGTATAATAAATAGTTATTATTAATTGAATGATTAGAGTTATGAAACCAACAAATAAGTTGATAAATAGTACATTTTTAGTTTTTCTATCAATAGCATAATCAGGAAGTTGAATTTTATAATTTTTTAATTTTAGTAATAAAGTTAGTGAAAATATAATAAAATAAACTAATAAAAGGTATATAATTCTGTATAAAGGAATTGATATTAATTGTTCATAGTTTATATTCAGAATTGTATAGAAAGGATTCATAATCAAGGTTCCAACAAGAGCAAATATAATTGTAGGTATAATTGATGCAAATAAACTTTGTAAAATTGTTGTTTTAAAAATTAGTTTTACAATGATAAACATACCAATATAATTAATAAAGGTATTTATTGGTGAAGGGATAAAGTATGTATTTATAAGACTAATTGAAGAAACTAGGATAATGAAAACAATATTTTGTTTTTTACTAGTATTTAAATTAAGAATACCAATAAAAATTAGTAAAATTAAAATGGCCTCAATAATAGCGCTAGGTATAAGTATAATATTAATTAAAGTTTCATTTGGCGTTGTTAACGCACTCCAAATATTATTTAATAATTCCATGATTTTTCATAACCTCCATAAAATCTTTTTTATATTTAGGACCGATACTACAAAAATTAGTATCATCAAAATAAATAGTTAAAGTAACTGGATCAACATTCTTAATATTATTCAAATTAACAATATAAGACTTATGACATCTTACAAAATTATCGGGTAAATTATCCTGTATTTTATTAAATGAACTGTAAGATTCGTAATCTTTAGAAGAGGTATGAAAATCAAGCTTCATACCATCTCTTTTAATATACTGAATTTGACTTTCATCAACCAGTGTATTCTTGTTATCAATCTTAATATACTTTTTTGGTAATCCATAAATATCATCAAAAAGTCTTTTAACAGTATCTTCTAATCTTTCGTAAGTAATCGGTTTAGCTAAATAATCAAAAGTTTTATATTTATAAGCAATCATGGCATATTCCAAGTGACCAGTAGTAAATATTAAATAAACATTTTTATTCTTTTTTCTAATTTCTTCAGCCAAATCTAAGCCAGTTTTCTGAGATTTTAAATTAATATCCAATAACAAAACATCCACTTGATTTCCATTATCAAAACATTCTAGTAAATCTTCAAAATTATTAAACTTAAAAGAAACTTGACCCTCAAGGTTGTTTTTTGTAAATATATTTTCTAAGAGTTTCTCCAACCTATCTAAAATATTTAAATTATCATCACAAATTACAAAATTTAACATATATAAAATCCCCTCCTAAAAAATATACGTTTTAAAAAAACATAAAATTTGACAATAAAAAAATAATTACCTTATTTTTCCAGTTGCAACAACAATATATTCTAAAAAATTCATATTGTCAATACCATATCGACAAATTTATTTGAATAGTAAAAGAGATAATAGTAGTGTAAATAAAGAGTCAAAGAGATAGAGTTACAAGAAGGGGGTTAAATAGTTAGATATAAAAAACTAAAAAAATAAAAGAAATTATCATAATTTACACTTGAATTTTTTAAATAAATAGTATAGTAAATTTTTATTAAATATGATATACTAAGGCATATAAAGTTTCTAGAAAGGATGAAAGAAATGATAGATTTTACAAATGCAGTAGAAGAATTTAATAATTATAAATGAAAGAAAAGAATTTTATAAAAGAGTAATAAAATATAGATATGATATTTTACAAAATGCATATAAAACTATGGAATAAAGGAGAATAAAATTATGAAAGATTTAAGGATTGAAAAACTAGCAAATAACTTATTAACATACTCTGTAAATATTCAAAAAGGAGATAATATTTTAATAGAAGTATTAGGAGAAGATGGAATACCACTTGCAAAAGAATTAATAAAAAGAGCAGAAGAATTAGAAGCAAAACCATATTTTAATATAGTAAACTATGAAATGTTAAGAGTAATGTTGAAAAATGCAACAGAAGAGCAAATAAAAATGTATGGAAAACATGATGAGGCAAGAATGAGAGATATGCAAGCATATATTGGAATAAGAGCAACGCCTAATACTAGTGAGCTTAGTGGAATACCAAAAGAAATAATGGAATTATATAACAAATACTATACTGTTCCAGTCCATTTTGAAGAGAGAGTAAAAAATACAAAATGGTGTATTCTAAGATATCCAAACAATTCAATGGCGCAAATGAGCAAAATGAATAAAGATGATTTTGAAGACTTTTTCTTTAATGTATGCAATTTAGATTATTCAAAAATGTCAAAAGCAATGGATTCACTAAAAGATTTGTTGAATAAGACAGATAAAGTTCATATTATAGGTGAAGGAACAGATTTAACATTTAGCGTAAAAGGAATACCAGCAGAAAAATATACAGGCACATTTAATATACCAGATGGGGAAGTAGCATCAGCACCAGTAAAAACAAGTGTGAATGGATATATAACATATAACACAGAAACAAGCTATAATGGAGTTTTATTCAATAATATAAGATTTGAATTTAAAGATGGTAAAATAATAAAAGCAACAGCCAACAAAACAAAAGAACTAAATGAGATATTAGATACAGACGAAGGAGCAAGATATATAGGAGAGTTTGCCTTTGGATTAAATCCATATATAGAAAAGCCAATAGGAGATACCTTATTTGATGAAAAAATAAAGGGAAGTTTTCACTTTACACCAGGTGATAGCTTGGAAGAGAGCGATAATGGTAACCGTTCAAGTATTCATTGGGATATAGTAAATATTCAAACTCCAGAATATGGTGGTGGAGAAATATATTTTGATGATGTTTTGGTAAGAAAAGATGGAAGGTTTGTATTAAAAGAATTAGAAGGATTAAATCCAGAAAATTTAATATGACTAAAAATATATGAAATTTATAAAAATCATAAATACAAAAGAACTATCTAGTTTTTTATATCCACTATTTTTTATCATACATTGAAAATTATGTAGAACCATAGTATAATATGATATATATTGGAATATTTTCAAATATTTATTGTATTTTAGTAAGTTATTTACTAAACATCAAAAAAGTGAAGAAATACCAAGATACATTTGCATCAATTAACTTTTTAACAATGAAAGGAGAAACAAGATGAGTGAGTTTTATGCAAAGGTAAAAATTAAACAGGAGGGAAGTGCTGGACGTTTGATTAGGGCATATTTTCAGAACTTTGATAATGAAAATAGCATTGCAATAGAAGGCAATGAGGTAAAAATGAAAATTGTTTTCCAGAAACCTCCTATGGAAATTGTGGAGGCAATAAACAATTGCAAAGTGATTGAATTCCACAGTGGAAAGAAGTTCAAAGAAAGCGGAGAAGATGAGCATGTACAGATTGAAAGCAAACTGAACCCTGAACAGGAAAGCAAGGAGAATGAAAATTCTGAGCAGGTTGGACGGACGTTTGAAGAAATTGAAGGTTCTGAACGGACTGGACAAGCTAAAAAGAAAAAAGACGGACCAACTACTAAAAAGAAACAAGTTACAAAGTCTGCGACTAAACCTGTTAATATTCCAGAATTAAAAGAAATTGCAAAAAAAGCAACTTCGTTTGATAATTTTGCAGACTTGATAGTAAAATGGATGGAAATAGACGAAAAGAGGCAGAGCTTTTTTAAAAATTTAATAATAGTATCAGCTGATGTTGATACTATCACATGGAAAAAATTAGAAGAAGGCTTGGAAAAGAAGAAAATTCTTTGTGCAGAATGGGATAAAATTTGGGCTCGTAAGCAGGTTTCATTAAAGTTTAATATAACAATGATACCATTTTTAAAAGCAGTTGTAGAGTATAAAGATTATTCTTTTAAACAAACTGAAGAATATGATGAATCTACTGAACAATTGGCAGAAGAAGCAACAGGAAATATTGAAGAAATTTCAGAAGAGGCTAAAGAAAATGTTTTTTCAAAACCAAGAGTAAAAATGGAATGTATGCCTGAGATTAAAAATTTTGAGGAAACTTTGGCGAGTGTCGATAAGACACAGGCGGTTGAGGAAAAAGTTCGCTATGTTCTGGAAGCTATGGAATTAAATCAATTGTCTGATGAAGAACAAAAACAGATTATTGAAATCGCAAGTATAGCGATTAGAAAGAAAAGAATGGATTGGGATATCATTCTGGGAGAAACGAAGATTCCTGTTGAACAGAAAGAGATAGCTCATATGGCATTCTCAAAGTTTCTCAATGATTTTGTGCAGAAATATGAAAGTGAAAGAAAAGTAAAACTTTTGACTTTCCTTTCAGAATTGCAGAAAATTATAATGCTTGAGAATGAATTGAAATAGTTTTCAAGCTTTACTAAAACTTTTAATAATCTTGGTATTAAAACAAAACACCACTAGATGTATCTGGTGGTGTTTTGTATACTACAATAGGAAAGTGATACTTTCCTATTGTATAAAAGTCGCTACGCTCCAATGGTTGCACACAATTTTACTAGCGTAAAATTGGCACAGAACAAATTTACGGAAAGCCAACGAGGAAAGATACAGTTAATATAAATTTTAAGGCTTTCCGATTTGTTCAATAAATATTGAAAAGTCAATAAGCTTATGTTATAATTTCAATAAATTTATGAGATTAACAAAAGATAGATTCTAAAGTTACATAGATAAAATTTTATAAGAGGACAAAAAAATAAGGAAAAGTGGGAATAAGATGAAACATATTGAAAAAGAAGAAATAAAAAAATTAATAAAACATGGATTTGATTTAGAATTGATATCTTTTGAATTAGATATACCAATAGAAGAAATTAAACAATGTGAATTAGAATTAAAAATGTTAGAAAAATCTAATTTAGCTAAAACTTATAGTACTCAAAAATCAACTAGTGATAAAAATAAACAGACAGGCTCAAAAATGCAACAAATGAGAGAAAGATATAAAAAATTGTATTTTACAAGCAATGAAATTGAAGTTAAGCAACCAAAAGAATTACCAAGAGAAAAAGTTGAACAAATAAATTTAATTGTAGCAGAAATCGAAGAAATGGCTAGATATATAAAACAATCACCTAAAAGTGAAATAAGAAAAGAAGTTAAGGCAATATTAACTAAAGTAAAGCAAATAGAAGATGAACAATTAACTGTTGAACAAGCAGAGAAGTTATATTTTATAACACACGCAGAAGAATTAAAAAAATTAAATTCAAATAAAACAGAAAAAAATGATTTTTACATGAATAAAAGTAGAAAAATAATAGTTAAAAAATTAGTGGAAGCTATTGACGTTGCACAATCTCAAAGCGATAAATTAGAAGAATTAAAGATGTTAAAGAAAAAAATAACAATGGAAATGCAAAAAAATAATCCAATAGTTGTAGGAGCAGTAAAAAGCAGAATAGAAAATAAAATATCAAAAATAACTCAACAGAAAGCTATAGATAGAGTTAGAAATGACATTTCTGAAGATATAGGAGCTCTTGTAAGAGATTTAGCAAATGGAACCTTAGATATTCAAATAGCAAATGAAATTATTGATAAAGAAGCAAAAAGAAGAATTGTAAACAAGCCCAAAAACAGATTTAGTATAACAGAAGAACAAGAAAAAAGACAAATTTTAATACAAATAAAGACTGTGTTAATGGAAAAGGCAGAGCAATATCATATAGAGAATCCAGAAAAAACTATTATGCAAATACAAAAGTTATGTGATGGAGAATTAGAGCAAGCAATAAGAACAGTAATAAAAAATTTGACTAATACAAAAGACTTTGAAAGAGCAAAAGAAGTTTGCGATAAATTTTCTAGTAAGGATAAAGAAAAATCATTCTTGATGTATATAAGGAAATTAAGAAAACAAATAAGAAATGATGAGATTAGTGATTTTGTATTAAAGGCAATAAATATGAATACAACTGAAAAAGAAGAAATGGCATATTTTGAGTTAATAGAGAATGGACTAAAAATGGGAAATGTTAATTTAAGTGCAGTATCTTTAGGAAAAAGTCAAGATGGATTAAGGAATATAACTTTAGCTGATATATGGCTAGATGAAGCTCAAAATAAGAAAACACGATAGAGTACATTGAAAGAAAAGATTCAAAAAAGACTGGATATTGGAAAATATTAAAAAAGAAAGCGAGTGACTAAAATTGATGCATGAATACAAAATAATAACTCTATGTGGATCAATTAAATTTAAAGATGAATTTATGAAGGTTCAGGAAAAACTTATATTAGATGGAAATATTGTCTTAACACCTAATTTTTTTAGGAATATAAAAAAAGAAGATATAGATGAAAAAACTAAGAAAATGCTAGATGAAATGCATAAACAAAAAATAGATATGTCTGATGAGATTTATGTAATTAATGTTGGAGGATATATTGGAGAAAGTACAAAAAATGAAATCGAATATGCCGAAGCAAGAGGAAAAAAGATTTCTTATTTGGAAAATAAGAAATCAGAATAGGAATTTATTTAGGAGGAAAGAAAAATGAGTTTTCAGTTATCAAATAAAACTAAAGAATTACTTTCGAAAAGAATAGGAATACCATATGAAAAATTGAAAGAAATGAAAGATGAAGAAATAGAGGGATACATAGAACAAAAAACTGGGAAGAAGATAACTTGGACTAAAGGTGCTAAAGTTGAAGTATCACCAACTAAACAAATAATAACATCAATAAGAACTGAAGGTGCTTTTGATACGAGTAGCTTGACTGATGAAGAAAATATAAGAAAAATGAATGGGCGAATAGGAGAAAACATTGCTAAAAATGAACAAAAGATATCTAAAGGTAGAAATATTGTAAATAAAGGAAACTGGCTTATTGATGATGGAAGATAATTTAATATAGCTAAAAACCTACAAAGGTCATAGGGAATGGAAATAAAAAGAGGTATCAAAAAGATATCTCTTTTTTATGATAAAAAAATTTTTAAAAATTTGTTCATTTTATATATTTTTTAAAAGACATAATAGTAGAGTAATAATTTTAAATATCAATCATAAAATTAAACAAAAGAAAACAAGAGGAGGAATATCATGCATAATAATATAAAAAAACAGTTAGTTAGAAATATAACTATAATGGTATTGCTTATGGCAGTTATATCAATAAGTGTTATAACAAGCCAGAAGGAAAAGGCTATAAATACCAATACAGAAGTTGTTAGCACTAAAAAAATAGAATGGGGAATAAAAAGAAATGACAATCACGAACAACCAGATGTAGGAAGTGAAAACAGAAAAATATTAGAAGAAAATAATGGAATATGTTTAGGAAACAAGGATAGTAAAGTAATATATCTAACATTTGACGAAGGTTATGAAGCCGGTTATACAAGTGAAATATTAAAAATATTAAAAGAAAATGATGTAAAAGCCACATTTTTTCTAACAGCACACTATGTAAATACGCAAGAAGATTTAGTAAAACAAATGATAGATGAAGGACATATAATAGGAAATCATACACCTATTTCCTTAATGTCCGGAAATGGTATAGAGGTAAAATGGTAGAGTAATAGCCTATTTAGAGCAATCATATACAATGATACTTTAAGATACTATAAATGATACATTAAATGATACTTTAAAATTTCAATAAAAATTTCTAAAGTTATCCAAAAATATAGTAAATTTAAACAAATTATGATATACTAATGATAGTATATAAAAGGATTAGCTTTAATGAAATAGTAGACAAGCATTTTAAATAAATTTGATTAATAATAAAAATAGAAAAGAAAGAGAGTGATGAAAGTGATGTATCCTTATTGTAAATATGCTGATGAAACAGAAGTTGTTTTTTCACATATTATGAAAAATGAAAATGGAGAAGAAATTTTACATGTGCATTTTGAAAGACCTACTGAAAAAGGTTTTGATAGTGTTAGGTTTGAACTTCCAAGTTGTAAAATATTATACAAAGATGGAAACTATACAGACGAAGAAATAGAAATGTTTAGAACTGTAGTGGAAAGAGGTTTGCCATCTTTTTATAGATGGGCAAGACAAGGAGGGATTCTTAGTGCCTAATATACTAGAAATTTTACGGATATAAAATTTATTTTTGGTCAAATGAAAATAATGAACCAATACATATACATATTTCAAAAGGAAAGCCAACACCTAATTCTACAAAAGTATGGCTAACCAAAAGTGGTGGTTGTATTTTAGCAAATAATAAAAGTAAAATTCCAAGTAAAGAATTAACAGAATTGTTGGAATCAGTAGATAATAACTATTTTTATATAATATCAGAGTGGAAAAAACACTTCCCAGATCAAGAAGTCAGATTTTATTGTTAATACCTATAAAATATACCGAAGTGGTAACTCTGTATTTGTTCTGTATTATTTTAAAGAAAACAGAGGTCTAGAAAACTTGTTTTTCTATGTGTTTAGGAGATACATTCTGTATCTCTTTCCTGCCTTTTAGGATTTTAAATAAAGTCTATGCATCAATGCTAAAAAATTGTAAGGAATGTGATAGTAATGGTATATGAATTTGCTAAATATCCTGATGAAACATTAGTTGTTTTTTCAGATATTAGAAAAAAAGATAATGGTGAAGAATATATAAAAATTTCTTTTGAAAGACCAACAGAAAATGGGTTTGATAATGTAGTTTTTGAACTACCAAGTTATGAGATAGTAGAACAAGATGGAAATTACAGCTAAGAAGAGATAAAAGAATTTAGAGAGATAGTAGAAAAGGGTGCTCATTTATTCTTTAAATATGCAAGAGAAGGAAGAATACAAAGTTCAGAATCTCTTAATAAAAATAAATATAAAATAATAACCTTATGTGGTTCAATCAAATTTAAAGATGAATTTATAAAAATTCAAGAGAAACTTACATTAGATGGAAATATAGTTTTAACACCTAATTTTTTTAATAGTATAAAAAAAGAAGAAATAGATGAAAAAACTAAGAAAATGCTAGATGAAATGCACAAACAAAAAATAGATATGTCTGATGAGATTTATGTGATTAATGTTGGCGGATATATTGGAGAAAGTACAAAATCAGAAATAGAATATGCAAAAGAAAAAGGAAAAAGAATTTCTTATTTGGAAAGTGTTAAATAAAATAGTAGTGGGTAGAGAATGAGAAAGAAGAATTAATCGATGTGTATAATCAAAATAGAAACACAACTGGTAAAATAATAAATAGAAAAGATATAGGTAGTTGAATAAATAATGAATATATAATAACAGAGCATTGCTTTATTATTAATTCATCTAATCAAATATTATTAACTCAAAGAAGTCTTAACAAAAATCGTGGAGGTAAATGGGAATAAACACATGGAGGACTAAGAACTGGAGAAAAGAGTGTTGATGGCATTATACGAGAATTACAAGAAGAAATTTGAATAAATGTTAAAACTAATGAATTAAAATTAATAAAGATTCTAAAAAGAAAAAATAAATTTAGATATATTTATATACTAAGAAAAGATATATCTTTATATTCATTAAAATACAATGATGGTGAAGTTATGAAGTGTAAATATGTAAGTTTGAATGAAATTAAATCAATGATTGAAAACAAAGAATGTACATTTGAAGAATTTGAAGAAACAATTTTTTATAATAATGATATAGAGAAATTGTAGGAGGAGAATAATTTGAATATAAAAATAGTTAGTGATGCAAACAAAGCAACTGGACTAACTGTAGTAATAGATGTCTTTAGGGCATTTACAGTTGAACCATATTTGATTAACAATGGTGTAAAAAAAATAATTCCAGTTGGTGATATGCAAGTAGCATACGATTATAAAAATAAAGATAATAATATAATTTTAATTGGAGAAAGAAATGGAATAATATTGCCAGGATTTGACTATGGTAACTCTCCATCTCAAATTGAAAATGTTGATTTTTCTGAAAAAACCGCTATACATACAACGAGTTGTGGGACGCAAGGAATTGTAAAATCTATAAATGCGAAACAAATTATAACAGGTAGTTTGGTAAATGCAAAAGCTATTGTCAGATATATTATTAAAAATGAAATAGAGGAAATTTCACTATTGACTTTATGCAAAACAGGAGAAAATCCATTTGATGAAGATATATTATGTGCAAACTATATAAAAAGTTTGTTAGAAAATAATCCATTGAATAAGTTAGGAGAACAAATTAATCAATTAAAAAATACAACTGGCTCTAAATTCTTTGATAAATCAAAACAAAAGGATTTTCCTGAAAGAGATTTTTATTTATGCACAGAAATAAATAAATTTGATTTTATTCTAAAAGTAGAAAAAGATGAAGAAGGGAAAAGATATATTAAAAAAATAGATGTATAAATAAATGTGATAGAGGTATCAAAGAGATATCTCTTTTTGTGGTTTAAACAATCATTTTAAATTTTGTCCTATTTTCATATTTTGTAACAGACCTTAATTATAGAAGAATAATTTAAAATATCACTTATAATATTAAATAAAACTAAAAGAACAAAGCGAAAATAAAAAAACAAAATGTGAATATTTTGTTTGATATGAAATATACTATTAACAAAAAACGTGTTTCAACACAAAAAAGTAAAAAATATAATTGACTAATCTATCTTTTTAAATTATTATATTATCATAAAATGTGTATATACACAAAAAAAATAAATGGAGAGTATAAAATGGAAATAGCTAGAGATTTGTATTTAACAAAGTTAAAAAATAAAAAAATAATAAATTAATAAAAATTATTACAGGACTTAGAAAAAAGTGGAAAATCATATTTACTTGATCCTATGTTTAAAAATTCATTATTAGCAGATGGAGTAAAAGAAGATCATATTATAAAAGTTGACTTAGATTCTATTGAAAATAGAGAATTAACAACAGATGGATTAAATTTATATAAATATATTATGAATAAAATTAAAGATGATTATATGTATTATATTCTTCTTGATAAAATTCAAAGGGTAAAAGATTTTGAAAGCGTTTTAAATAGTTTTTTAAGAAAAAATAATTTAGATGTTTATGTAACAGGAAGCAATTCAAAATTTTTTTCTACAGGTATTATTACAGAATTTAGAGGCAGAGGAGATGAAATTAGAATTTATCCTCTATCATTTTCTGAATTTTATAATGCATATGAAGACAAAAAGAGGGCATTAAAGGATTATATGACTTACGGTGGAATGCCATATATATTATATTTAAAAACAACAGAAGAAAAAAGTGAATACTTAAATGATTTATTTAAAAATACTTACTTGAAAAGGAGAATATACAAAAATGGAATTAATATATAAAAAAGCAGATGTAAACGATATAGAGGATTTAGTAGAATTAAAAATAAAACAAAATATATATACTTGCAATAGAGATGGAATAATATTACAAAATGAAAAGATAGCAAGAGAAAATATAAAAAGGGTATTATTACAGGAACTAAATAAAACAATATATTTTTTTATAGCAGTAGATAAAAGTAATAATAGAACAGTTGCCAGTAATGGAGTAGTTATTCAGCAGATGGTCCCTTCTGCTTTTTTTCTTAATGGCAAAAAAGCATATATAACAAGTGTATATACGGATGAAGATTATAGATGTAAAGGAATACAAAATGTATTAATGAAAAAGATTTTAGATTTTCTTAAAGAAATTGAATGTAAAAAAATTGAACTTGATGCAGTTAATCCTCATGCAATAAAATTATATGAAAAATTTGGTTTTAAAAAAGATGATGAAAAATATATTTTAAATAACTAGAGTTACAACTTATAATTGTTATTGTAAATGAAAACAAAAATGAATATAAAATTGGAGATATTAAGAAATTAGTATCTCTTTTTTGTGATTTTAAAAATAAATTTTTAAAATTTGTCCGATTTTTATATTTTATAAGAGACCTTAATAGTAGAGGAATAAATTTAAAGATTTCTCATAAGATTAAACAAAACTAAAAAGGAGCAAAGAGAAAATGGAAAACGGACAAAATGTAAATATACAAATTGAATATGGAAAAGAAAGGTTAAAAGAGATAATTACAAAATTACTAAAAGAACAATACATAAATTATATAACTATGAATGAAAAATAACGCTTATTTAAGGCTGATAATTATAAAAGAGCATGTTATAATCAAGATGCTTTAGATAGGCTATTTACTCTCGAAAAGTTCAAATAGAAATAGCAATTCTTATTTGAACTTAAAAAGAGAGGTGAGTAAAATTGAATAGGGTAAATAGTTATAGAAACATAAGAGTTGCAAAATATATAAGACTTTCAAGAGGAGATGGAGATGACCGAGAAAGCGAAAGTGTTGAAAATAAAAGAGACATTAATGATATTAGAAAAGTTAATCGAAAGAATTGAATTTGATAAAGAAAAAAATATAAAAATAAAATTAACATTCAAAAATAATACTAATTAATGAAATTTTCTAAATACATATTTTAGTACTTGTGGACTAATCTCAATTAGAATCTAAAGTTGAAAAATTATGTAAAATGATATATAATATTATATATACGAGAAATGTATATTGGTATTTAATTGTGTGAATAGCACAATACTAAAAAGGTTTGATATTATTATTTTATTATATTAAAAAGAAAAGGAGAATAAGAAAATGAAACATCGGACAATAATAAAAATCAAATTAATCGTTGGATTAGTAGTAGTAAGCATAGCAACTATAATTATAATTTTATCGTTAAAAGAAGAAAATTATAATCCATTGATAAAACTCTTGTCAATATTAATATTAGTAGAGATATGTTTTTATTATTTAAAAGAGGCATATAAACAATACCTAACATTAACGAGAAAAAAATGCAAGAGAAATAAAGAGTTTAATGCAGAAGAGATAGAAATTGTTAAAGATGCAATAAAGTTAATTAAAAGTGTAGATGAAAATATAGAACTTGCAAAATTTAATGTATATAAAGTAAAACATATAAAAGACGGATGGTTTGATTATGATGAAGATACACATGAATTGAACATTTTTATACCTTTTGATAGATATTTGAATAAAAATAAAGATGTATGTTTTGAGATTGTAGTACATGAAATATTGCATGCACAAAATTTAAGATTAAATGAAGGGATTTTTGTAGAAGCGTTTAAAGAAGGAATGAATCAATTTTTAACTCTTTGGCTAATAGATAAGTATAGTAAAAAATATAAAGTTCCAAAATATATACATACTATAATTTATTTTAAATTAAAAACAAGAGAAATACATTTTTACAGAAAACAGAAGGTATATAAAAAAGAAGTAAAACAAGCTGAAAAAGTTATAAGAAATTCAGAACAAAATATAAAAAAAATATATTTAAACTATATTAACTTAAATCCAAAATTTTTTGAAAATTTTGTTCCAGAAAAATATTTAATAAAATAATAAATCAAATCAAAAGATGGCATCTTAATTTTTAAGATGCCATTTTAAAAATGTAGCAGACAAGTTATTTTGAAATTATTTAATAAAATTTTTTGCCATTAAGAAATTAGGAAACCATACACCTATTTCCTTAATGTCCGGAGATAATATAAAGGTAAAATGCTAGAGTAATAGCCTATTTAGAGCAAATCAAAACAATTAGAGTTTTTGAAAAATGTATGAATGAAAATTTAAATATTTCGATATATGAATAAATAATATTGATTTTTCAAATTTAATTGTATAAAAAAGGAATTTGTGATATTATAATTTCAAAATAACAACGAGAAAAAGGAGACAAGCCTTTATGGAAGAAAATATTAAAAATATTATTTTATTAGGCGAAAATGTTAATACAGAATTAAAAGAAGCCACTAATGGATTACCTAAAAGTGTGTTTGAATCTGTATGTTCATTTTTAAATACTACAGGAGGATATATTATTTTAGGGGCAAATGATAAAAAAGAGATTATTGGAATAAAAGAGGAATTAATAGAGAAAATTAAAAAAGGATTATACAACACAATGCAACAATAAAGAAGTTATAAATCCAACTATTTTATCAGAATTGCATGAGATAAAAGTAGATGGAAAAATACTTTTATATACTCATATTGAAGAATCAACAGAAATTCATAAATGCAAAGGAAAGGTTTTTGTTCGTAATTATGAAGGGGATTTTGATATATCAAATAATATTCCATTAATTGCGAGTATTCATAATAAAAAACGAAAAATATTTGATGAAGATACAATTTATCCATATGTTTCAATAGAAGAAGATTTAAGACTTGATTTAATAGGAAAAGCAAGAAAGTTAGCTAATTCAAATGTCAAGAAAAGACATATTTGGATGGATATGACAGATTTAGAATTGCTAAAAAGTGCGGGATTATATAAAGTTGATAAGGAAACTGGTAAACAAGGCGTAACACTTGCTGGAGTTATGCTATTTGGAAAAGATAATGTGATTTCAAATATTAACCCTTATTGTAGAACAGATGCTTTATATAGAGTAGATGATTTAGACAGATATGATGATAGAGATTTTATAGAAACCAATTTAATAGATATGTATGATAGATTAATTGATTTTATAGCAAAATATACAATGGACAGGTTTGCATTAGATGAAAATGCAAGAAGAGTGAGCCCAAGAAATGTAATGGCACGTGAAATAGTTTTGAATACTCTTATGCATAGAGATATAACAGATGGTCATACAAGTAGGGTGATTATTTATAAAGATAAATTAATATGCGAAAATCCAAATTCTTTTAGAACAAATGGATTACTTACTATAAAAAATTACACACCGTTTGCAAAAAATCCAACGATTGCAAAAATTTTTAGAGAAATAGGATATGCAGATGAGTTAGGTAGTGGTTTTATAAAAATTACAAAAAATTCATATTTGTATTCGGGAAAACCGCCTATTTTTGAAGATAAAGAGATGTTTAGAGTAACAATTCCACTATTAAGAGATGAAAAATTGGATGAAAAAGATTTAATTAATTTAGCAAATGATACTTTAAATGATACTTTAAATGATACTTTAAATTTGTTAAAAATAAATCCTAATATGAAACAAAAAGATATTGCTATAAAATTAAGAGTTTCTGAACCAACAATAAAAAGAAATATAAAAGAATTAAAAGAAAAAGGATATATTGAAAGAGAAGGATCAAAAAAGACAGGACGTTGGAAAATATTAAAAAATGACTAATATACCGAAGTGGGAACTCTGGATTTTCTCTGTATTATTTTACAGAAAGCAGAGAACTAGAAAACTTGTTTTTATATGTGTTTGAGAGATACATTCTGTATCTCTTTCCTGCCTTTTATAAAGAACTAATAAAAAAGAAAGCGAGTGATTAGAATTGATGCATGAATATAAAATAATAACACTATGTGGCTCAATTAAATTTGAAGATGAATTTATGAAAATTCAAGAGAAACTTACATTAGATGGAAATATAGTTTTAACACCTAATTTTTTTAATAGGATAAAAAAAGAAGATATAGATAAAAAAACTAAAAAGATGTTAGATGAAATGCATAAACAAAAAATAGATATGTCGGATGAGATTTATGTAATTAATGTTGGTGGATACATTGGAGAAAGTACAAAACTAGAAATAGAGTATGCAAAAGAAAAAGGAAAAAGAATTTCTTATTTAGAAAGTATCAAATAAATAATTTGTCGCTTAAAATTGAATATAGTAATAGTTTATGTTATAATTGATTGTATCAACTCAAAGGAGGATATATAGAATGAAAAAATCAATTAAGAAACGAATAATAACTCGGATTTTAAACGAACCAATCAAAGCATCTAATCTTTTGAATCATTTAAGTAGTGTATTGTATGATGACAGGGAATTTTATGAAAGTTTATCAAATACTCAATTAAAAAAGGAATTTGAAAAAGCACTTTCTTATTTTATTGGAAAAAATTTTGAAATTGTAAATATTGATAGTATTACCAAAATAGCAAAAGACATAGAAAAAGTTTTAATAAAGAGAATAAATGTTATATCTCACCAAAAAAATAAGAAGAGTTTTTATGAACTTACAGTTTTATTGTTTGCGCTAGATTCTGTATCTTATTGTAACCCTTTGGAAGAAAAAAAGTCTACTTTAATCAATAATGATAAAGTTCAGTTATGCTATGATTTAGCTATAATGATAGACGCGAGTCAAATAGAAAATGAAGAAAAAGAAAAGTGGTTTGACAAAAGGTTAAAAAAAATTAAGTTTAATTGATTGTATTTTTAATAGTAGAGTCTGAAGTTTAGGGAATTCTTACTTTAGGCTCTGCTTTTTTGTGAAAATTAATTTGAAGAATTATAAGTTACTATTTTAGATAAAATACATGGTGTTAGAGGTATCAAAATGATATCTCTTTTTTGCGATTTTAAAATAAAATTTACAAAATTTGTCCGATTTTGATATTTTGTAACAGACCTTAATAGGAGAGTAATAATTTTAAATATCAATCATAAAATTAAACAAAAGAAAACAAGAGGAGGAATATCATGCATAATAATATAAAAAAACAGTTAGTTAGAAATATAACTATAATGGTATTGCTTATGGCAGTTATATCAATAAGTGTTATAACAAGCCAGAAGGAAAAGGCTATAAATACCAATACAGAAGTTGTTAGCACTAAAAAAATAGAATGGGGAATAAAAAGAAATGACAATCACGAACAACCAGATGTAGGAAGTGAAAACAGAAAAATATTAGAAGAAAATAATGGAATATGTTTAGGAAACAAGGATAGTAAAGTAATATATCTAACATTTGACGAAGGTTATGAAGCCGGTTATACAAGTGAAATATTAAAAATATTAAAAGAAAATGATGTAAAAGCCACATTTTTTCTAACAGCACACTATGTAAATACGCAAGAAGATTTAGTAAAACAAATGATAGATGAAGGACATATAATAGGAAATCATACAGTGAATCATAAAAGTATGCCAAGTTTAACAGAAGAAGAAATAAAAAAAGAAGTCATGGATTTACACCAAGGAGTATATGAAAAATTCGGATATGAAATGAAATATATAAGACCTCCAAAAGGAGAATTTAGTGAAAAAACACTACAGATTACAAATTCATTAGGATATCAAAATGTCATGTGGTCATTTGCATATGAAGACTGGAATGAAGAAAAACAACCAGATGAAGAACAATCAAAACAAAAAATACTAAAAAACTTACATAATGGAGAAATAATGTTATTACATGGTAACTCAAAAACAAATACCAATATTTTAGATAGTGTTATAAAAGAAGCAAAAAATATGGGATATGAATTCAAATCACTTGATGAATTTGAAAAATGATGATTTGGGGACGGAGAAAAAATCATCATTTTTAGAAAAAAATTTATATAAATAGTAATAAAAAACGATGATTTTTTCTCCGTCCCCAAATCATCATTTCTGAAAGGGTTGGTAATAAAAATGAAAAGAAAAAAGATAAGCAAAATAGATAAAATTTTAGAGCTACCACAAGAGGTATATTCTAACATACCTAAAATCACAATAATGGGATTTGACGAAATGATAATAGAAAACTACAAAGGAATATTAGAATATGAAGAATTTTTTGTAAGAATTAGTACACATATTGGAACAGTAAATATTAATGGATATAATTTAAATTTAGAAACAATGACAAATGATGATATCAGAATAACAGGAAAGATAGAGAGCTTTGATTTAGAGAGAGTTACAGATTAAAAGTAGCTGATTTTGCAAAAAAATAAGAACAGTCATGTCATATAAGAAGTGTCACAAAATTTTTTAATTTTAAAGTTTAAAAGGCAAGTTACTATAAAATAAATGAAGAAAGGAGTGTATGTTGTATTTAAGTTATTAAATATATCATACAAGAGGCAAATGATAATAAAAAGAATTATAAATTACATATCTGGATATTTAAGAATAATAGTAGAAGGATATTATATAGAAAGATTTATAAATATTTGTAGAAATAAAAAATACAAAATGTGGAATTTAAAAAAGAATAGTGATATAAAAGTAGCATTAAATATAGAAATAAAAGATTTTAGAGAGATTTGTAAAATAGCAAAAAAGACACAATGTAAAGTAAAAATAAAAACAAAAAGAGGGTTACCATTTTTATTACATAAATATAAGAAAAGAAAGATATTTGTGTTATTTTTAATATTAATAATTTTTCTTGTGTTTTTAAGTTCTAATTTTGTATGGAATATAGAAATAATAGAAGAAAATGGATTAGAAATAGAAAATATAATGGAAAGTATAAATACTGCTGGATTAACAATAGGAGAATTTAAAAGTAATATAGATACAAAAGAAATAATAAATAAAGTAAGATTAGAAAGAAATGATATAGCATGGATGGGAATTGAATTAAAAGGTACAAATGCAATAGTAAAATTAGTAAAAGCAGAAGAAAAACCTGAAATAGTTGATGAAGATGAATACTGCAATATAGTTTCTAATAAAAATGGAGTAATAACAAAAATAAATGCACAAGATGGAACAGCAAATGTGAAGGTAGGAGATACAGTAAGTGAAGGAGATGTCTTAATAAATGGTTGGATGGAAGGAAAATATACAGGTGTTAGATATGTACATGCAAAAGGGGAAATAGAAGCAAGAGTTTGGTATACAAAGAAAAAAACGATTCAATATAATACTACGGAAAAGCAAAGTACAGGAAACGAAGAAACAAATTATGGAATAAAAATTAATAATTTTAAAATAAATTTTCCTAAAGGGGTTTCAAAATTTAAATTTTATGATACAATAGAAACCGAAGACAAAATTAAGTTATTTTCTAATTTTTATTTGCCGATTTCCGTAGTGAAAACAACAAATCAGGAATATGAAGAAGTTAAAAAAACATATACAGTAGAAGAGGCAAAAAACTTAGGGATACAGCAGTTAGAGGAAGAACTGGAAAAAGAAATAGAAAACAAAGAAAATATTGTAAACAAAAATATAAATACTTATGAAAATGAAAATAGTATAGATATTTATGTTACATATGAAGTACTTGAGAATATAGGGACTAATGAAAAAATTGTGTTTTGAAGGGATGATATAAATGGAAGAAAAAAGCTTGAGAATTACAGGAACAGATAAAACATTTTTTAATAAAATAACAAAAACTTTAACAAAAATGTTAATACCAACAAAAATAGGAATTAATGGAATGTTGATTTCTATAAAAAGAAATAACTTATTAAAAGCATTTGAAACATATCAAAAAAGTGATGAAAATTATAATCAAAAAGATGCTGAAAAAAAATATGATATGGCATATGAACATTATTTAGAAACACTAGATAAATATGTAATGGACTCAATTTATAAAAAAGTAAAAAATAATACAGCATCAGAATTTGAAAAAAATGCATTATCTAAATATTATGAAGTAACAAGTCTTAAAGAAAATGAATTTGTCGAATATAAAAACAGAAAACAAAAATATTTACTAGAATTAGATAATGATGGAATCCAATTATCAGGAAAAGAAAAATTAATATCAAGATTTAATGAGTTTTATATATCTAAAATGGATACATTATATAAAGCAATATTAAAAAACTACTCAATAAAACTTGCAGACACAACTAATGCTTATGAAAGTTCAAAAGAATGGATATATACAAAAATATTTTATACACTAGAAGAATATATTCAAAATATTTTATCATTAAAAATAAAAATGGGTAAAGACGAAGATACAAAAGACGTGATGAAAGAATACGAAAATTATGAAACTTACACAGTAGGAAAATTGGATACAAAAGACAATATAGAGAAAAATGTAGTATTATTAAGCATTAGTAGAAAATTATTTACACATAGTTTACCACTAATAGTTGCAATACAATGTTATGAAAAATTATTAAAAGATGCAAGAATTCTAGTTCAAGACACAAAAATAGCAACCAAAAGAGAAAAAGCCTATAGTATGCTTATAAATCTATTTGAAGATTATAATGTAAAATTATTATCAACAAAAGTGTATTGGGAAAATCCAAAGGACAGAGAAGAATTTAAAGCATTTTGGAATAAATATAAAGAAATTTGCAAATTGAAAGAAACAAACTTCATAGAATATGTAAGGCAAAAAGAAATTTTATTTATAAAAAATGACATGAAAAATATTCGTGAAAATAAACCAAAAACTGACTATAGTAAATTAATTAAATATTACAAAAGAAAATTAATAGACTATGGAGCAATGAGAGAATTAAAAAATTCATATATATCAGAAGGTAGGCTATTGGGGACGTGTCAAATTGGACATTTTTTGTCCAAAAGGGACAGGACCCAGAAAAATATAAGTAAAAATTAATAAACTAGAGTAACATCAAATTGAATATTTTTTTGTTACTTCAAATTTGTAATTGGAAAAAGGACCTGTCCCTTTTGGACAAAAAATGTCCAATTTGACACGTCCCCAATGTTCAATGAAAGGATAAAAAAATGAACCGATATGAAATAATATATAAAGATATTGAAGAAGTAGATGAGTATGAAGAAACAGTAAAAAAAGTTTTTGATAAATGTTTTGAAGAGGAGAAGATAGAAGATTCAAAATTGTATATTACAGTAACATTTACAAATCCTGAAAACATACAAAAAATAAATAAAGAATATCGAAACATAGATAAAGCAACTGATGTACTTTCTTTTCCTATGTTTGAGAAGAAAGAATTAGAAAATAAAATACAAGAAAAAGATTTTGTACATGAAGATATATTAGGAGATATTGTAATATCTATAGAAAAAGTAAAAGAACAAGCAAAAGAATATGGGCATAGCTTTGAAAGAGAATTAAGCTACATGCTAGTTCATGGTTTTTATCATTTAATGGGTTATGATCATATTGAAGAAGAAGATAAAAAAGAAATGAGACAAAAAGAAGAAAAAATACTTGAACAATTAAAAATAGTAAGATAACCATGAATTTAGTACAATCAATTTTAGAATATTCAGGCAGAATAAGGAAAAAATAAGAAGGGAGATACTTATGCAAAAAGGTGGAGTTAAAGTATTAATTGTAATACTAGTAATTTTAATAATAATAGCAGGAGTAGTGCTGGCATACAAAATAACACAAGATAAAAATACTGAAACAATATCAGGAGAAAAAGAAAATGAACCAGTAGAAGCAGTAGAAGAAAAACAAGTTCAAATATTTAGTGGAAATGATAGACCTATAGCAGTTATGATAGACAACCATAGTGGTGCATGGCCACAAGCAGGATTAAACCAAGCATACATGGTATATGAGATTATAGTAGAAGGTGGAGAGACTAGATTAATGGCACTTTTTAAAGGAGTAGATTTAGAAAAAATAGGACCAGTAAGAAGTGCAAGACATTATTTTCTAGATTATGCAATGGAAAATGATGCTATATATGTACATTTTGGACAAAGTCCACAAGCTGAAAGTGATATAAAGAAATATAGTATACATGATATAAATGGAATAGCAGAAGATGGAACAACTTTCTGGAGAGTAAAAGACAAATCAGCACCACACAATGCTGTTACAAGTACACAAAAATTATTAGAATCTGCAAAAAGCAAAAATTATAGAACAACATCAACAGAAGAAAGTGTGCTAAATTATGTGACAGATGAAGTAAATTTAGAAGATGGTGAAGTAGCAACTACAATTACAATACCACATTCAGATTTACAAACAGTAGAATATGAATATGATGAAGAAAATAAAGTATATGTAAGATATGCAAGAGGAGAAGAGCAAACAGACTGGGATACAGATGAACCAGTTACAACAAAAAATATTATTATCACATTCTGTGACAACTATACATTATCAGATAAAGAAAACAAAGGAAGACAAGGATTGAAAAATATTGGAACATTTGATGGATATTATATTACAAATGGTAAAGCAATCAAAATACAATGTATAAAAAATGAAAGAGATGAAAAGACAGTATATCAAGATATGAATGGAAAAGAAATTAATGTAAATGATGGAAATACTTTTGTAAATATTTGTCCAACTGATGCAGATGTCGAAATAGAAGGAACAGCAGAAACAACACTAACAACAAATTCTACTGCAAATAGTACAAATTCATAAATTCTATATAAAATTTATGAAAGTGTTTATAGGTAAAACCATTATAAAAACCTAAATACATGTATAAGGAAATGTGAAATATGAATGTATATGATACAGCAAACAAACTAGCATTAGAAATAAAACAATCAGAGGAATATATAAATTATAAAATGGCAAGAGAAACACTAGCCTTAAATCCAGACTTGAAAAAGAAAATAGGAGAATTTGAGGTGGCAAGATATGATGCCCAATTGACACAAATACAAACTGGAAAAGAAGATGAAACAAAAACAAATAAAATGAAAGAATTATATGCAGAATTAATACAATTAGATGATGCAAAAAAATATTTTGATGCAGAAATGAAATTTAATATAGTTTTGACAGATGTGAATAAAATCATCGGAGAAGCTGTAAGAGATGTAATGCAATAGGGATTTTAGGGATTAACTAAAATCCCTATTACCTTAGGTTACGATTCATAGTTTAATATATTTAATAAGAAGGAAAGTATATTAATGTTTCATAATTTTTAAACTCAGTACAATGATAAAAAAATAAATTCAATATTAATATATATACATTCTATAAAATAGAACTGAAACTATAAATAGTATTATATGTTAAGAAGGGGATAGAAAATGGAGTATTTGGTAATTATAATATTTTTATTTATAACATTATTTATTTTGAAAATAATATTTGGGTATAGTAAAAAGCAAATAAAGCAACTTGCAGAAAACAAAGAATTAGATGAAATAGCAGAAAAATATCCTGAAAATATTGAAATCTGTAAGGAATATCTAAAAATGCTAAATAACGAAAACGTAGAAATAGAAGAAGATAAACAAGCTGTAAATTCTTTATATATAGCAGTATCTAACAAAATTTTAATTGCAAATGTTAGAAAAAGTTATACACGTATTCAAACAATAGCACATGAATGTCTACATTCAATTCAAGATAGAAAAATGCTTATGTTCAATTTTATATATTCCAACATATATATATTGTATTTTATTGTAATATTGATACTTGCAATATTAAAGTTGTTACCTTATAAAATGATGTTTTTAGCAATTCTAATTATTAGTGGATTTATATATTATTTTGTGAGAAGTTATTTAGAAAATGACGCAATGATTAAAGCAAGATTTTTAGCAAAAGAATATATGGAAAATAAAAAAATATCTACAAAAGAAGAAATAAATGCTATGGTAAATGCATTTGATAAGTTAAATAATATAGGAATAAAAAGCACTAATTATTTATTATTTATGAATGTAATATTAGAAATTTTAGCATTTTGTATAATAGCATTATTTAGATGATTTTGGGACGGAGAAAAAATCATCAATTTCCGAATAGTTAGTATAAAAGCATAAAAAAATATTGCAAAATTACATGTTTAAAGATATAATATAACCATTGATATATCAAATTGAAAGGATGTTAAGAAAATGAATAAAACTAAAAGAAAAATTTTTGAAACATCAATGAAATTATTTGCTGAAAAAGGGTATGATGCAACAAGTATAGAAGAAATTACTGCAACAGTAGGAGTAGCAAAAGGGACATTGTATTATCATTTTTCAAGTAAAGAAGAAATATTTAATTTTTTAATAGAAGAAGGTATGAAACTATTACAAAATAGTATAGACATAAAAACAGCTAAATATGAACATTATATAGACAAAATAAAAGCAATAGTATTGATACAAATAAAAATTGTTATGAAATATGAAGATTTGATAACAATTTTGTTGAGTCAATTTTGGGGAAATGAAGCAAGAAATCAAAAATGTAAAAACCATATATATGAGTATATAACTAAGATTGAAGGGATTGTCAAAGAAGGAATAGAAAAAGGACAGATTAAAAAAGGAAATCCAAAAGTAATAGCATCTGAAATATATGGATTAATATGCTCAACATTAATATATAAATTAAGAAACGAAGATGAATTTGATATAATGAATTTATATAAAGAATTTGAAAATACAGTTATTGAAGGTTTAAAGATAAAATAGCTTATAATAAATAGTCTTGATTAATTAGTGCGAATATAAAAAATATACGGAAAATCACATAGGTCAAAAATAAAAGTCAATTTTCCTTTGAAGGAAAAATACAAGATTTTAATTTTGATTTAGTGTTATGAATTTTTTTCCTATGTAATAAAAAAGAAAGGGGTAAAAAATGAGAGAGCCAATACATGAATTTATGAAATTTACAGATTTAAGAGATATGTTAGAAAAATCAGGAAAATTATATGGTGATAGACCTGCATATGTTTTTAAGACTGAAGAAGAGGGAAAATTTAGAGAAATTACACATAAACAAGTTAGAGATGATGTAAAAGCACTTGGAACAAAATTAGTAAACATGGGCTTAAAAGATAAAAGAATCGCTGTAATATCAGAAAATAGATATGAGTGGGGAATTGTATATTTAGCAGTAGTCACAGGTACAGGTATAATTGTTCCACTAGATAAATCATTACCAGAAAATGAAATTGAAAGTTTAATAATACGTTCAGAAGTGGAAGCTATATTTTATTCTAAAAAATATGATGAAGTTATGAACAAAATAAAAAAAGAAAATAACACAAAAGTAAAATACTTTATTTCAATGGATTTAGAAAAAGAAGAAGATAATGTATATTCAGAATATGAATTAATAAAACAAGGAAATGAATTGCTAGAATCAGGAAATACAGAGTTCTTAGATGCAAAAATTGATGCAGAAAAAATGTCAATAATGTTATTTACATCAGGAACAACAGCTATGTCAAAAGCAGTTATGTTATCACACAAAAATATCTGTGCAAATTTAATGGATATAACATCTGTAATTAGAATAGATGAAAATGATAGATTTTTATCTTTTTTACCATTACACCATACATTTGAATGTACAACAGGATTTTTATATCCTTTGTCAAGAGGATCTTCAATTGCATTTTGTGAAGGGATTAGACATATAGCAGAAAATCTAAAAGAATATCAAGCAACTGTAATGGTTTCAGTTCCAATATTGTTTGAAGCAATGTATAAAAAAGTGATGAAAACCATAGAAAAACAAGGAAAATTAAAAACAGTACAAAAAGGAATAAAAATCAGTCAATTTTTATTAAAATTTGGAATTGACATTAGAAAAAAAATATTCAAAGAAATACACGATACTTTAGGAGGAAAGATAAGAATATTTGTAGCTGGGGGTGCAGCGCTTGATCCAGAAGCTGAAAAAGGATTTAATCAACTAGGATTTACAATGTATCAAGGTTATGGATTAACAGAAAGTTCGCCAGTTATAGCAGCAGAAGATGATAAATATCAAAGGTTAGGTTCAATAGGAAAAGCTTTTCCAAGTTTAGATGTTAAAATTGCAGATCCAAATGAAGAAGGAGTCGGAGAATTGCTTGCTAAAGGACCATCTATTATGCTTGGATATTATGATAATGACGAAGCTACAAAAGAAGCTTTAGAAGATGGTTGGCTACATACAGGTGATTTAGCAAGGATAGATAAAGATGGATATATATTTATTTCAGGAAGAAAGAAATTTGTTATCGTATTAAAAAATGGAAAAAACATTTATCCAGAAGAAATAGAAACATTAATTAATAAAATTGAAGGTGTAAAAGAATCATTTGTATATGGAAGACCAGAAGATGACGGAGATTATAAAATATGTGCAAAAATTGTTTATGATGAAGAAACAGTAGAAGAAGTATTTGGAACAAAAAATCCAGATGAGCTAAAAGAAAAAATATGGCAAGAAGTTAAAAAGATAAATAAAACAATGCCAGCATATAAATATGTAAGAGATATAACAGTAACAAATAAAGAATTAATAAAAACAACAACTCAAAAGGTAAAAAGATTTGAAGAAATAAAAACTGTATTATAGAATGAAAAGTTATATAGCCAAAAGTTATATTATAATATAATTTTTGGCTTTCAAAGATTTTTTGTGAATAGTAATAATAAAAAAATAATTCAGGATCTGATAAATAAAGAAAAACAAACTACCTACGGATAAAATGAATTTAAGCAAAAGTGGAAAAAAACTGTCTTGTAACATAAATGTAACAATTTTGTAACAAAAACTTAAAAAAAAAATCTTCCGTTGCTATTGTAGTTTTTTGTAGGTTAATGTATAATTATAATTGTAAATTGTAAATTGTAATTAAGAAAAAACATGCTTAAGATAAAAAGGAGGTAATTTACATGTCTAGATCTGGCATAGTAAATGTGAGAATGGTTATCACGGAGGAGAAAATCTTATCAAATATAGATAAAGTACATAAACTTATAAACCCTAACAGTAAGAAGCAAATTGTACAATTAGAGGATGATACATATTTTAAAGATTTGATAGAATCTATAAAAACATATTTAATTGAATATCCTAAAAAGAAAAATTTTCCAGTAAGTGTTTATAAAGCTGCTTACGGGTTAGTAGAATATGCTACAAACCAATTTGAAGAAAATACTAAAAAAATAGAAGAATTAATTAGACAAAGAGAACAAAATATAGCTTTATCAGGAAAATTAAAAGAATTAATCAATACTGTAGATAATAAAGAAAAAGATTGGAAAGACCAAGTAAAAAAAGCAGAAGAAGAATTTCCAGAAGATATAATCGAAACATTAAATATTGTTGGAAAATCAAAAGGAAAGAAATCTCAAAATTATCAAGATGCAATGAAACTTTTGAATGCAAGGGTTACTAATCTTGAATCAAATCTACATATAGAGATTGATATGGAAAGAATAGAAGATAGATCAAAAGCTCTAAGTTATATAGGAATAGAAGTTGCAGATGCATTAAAATCTATACCAGCACCAGTAGAAGATACAATACCTGTAGAAACAACAGAGCAAGTAGTAGAAAAAGCTGAAACAAAACAAAAAGCTAAAAAAGTAAAAGCTGTTCAAAATGTAGAGCAAAATGTGGCTCAACAAGAATATGAACAATCTGTTACATTTGATGCAAAACCAAGCTTATGGCAAAGAATTAAAAATAGTAAAATTGTTAGAGCTATTAGATATATTACAAAGATAAGAATTGTAATAGAATATCCAGCTTTACCAGAAGGAAAAGGTGCAAATAACTAATAATGTTTATAGTAATGAAAGTATAAAATTACTTGCGATTTACAAATGAAAATATAGGAGTTAGAAAAATCTAGCTCCTTAATACTTGGTTGTTATATGTTTCAATGTTATAATTTGTTACAATTCATAGTTTAAATATGCTTAACAAGAATAATATATACATTCTATAAAATAAATTTGAGACTGTGAATAGTAACTACAATTTACAAAAAAAAATAGAAAATTTGCAAAAAGCTATTGACAACTACGAATAAATAGTTTATACTTTATCTTGCGTTAAGGATTTTTACATGATAAATGCTCCCTTAGCTCAGTTGGTCAGAGCAACCGGCTCATAACCGGTGGGTCCAAGGTTCGAATCCTTGAGGGAGCACCATTTTTATTTATATTTGGGTAGGTGGCCGAGTGGCTAAAGGCGGCAGACTGTAAATCTGTTCTCATTTGAGTACGAAGGTTCGAATCCTTCCCTGCCCACCAAAATACAAGGAAACTTGTATTTTATTTTAGCCACACAGAGCAAACAAAAGTTTTGGCAAAACCAGGGTATGAATTTTATTACTAATTCTGTGAATAATATATAGACATTTTGCAAAAATATTGCAACTAAAAAATCTAGGAGAGAAAGAATTTATTGAATATTCTTTGTCATAATAAGCGTAAAAAGGAGAAGTTATATGCTAGATGGAAATAAAATAAGTGATATTAAAGAAATTTCTAAATATGGAAAAGGAAATGGATACTTACTTGCCAAAAGGTATAAATTACCAACATATTCTAACTTTTTTATAGTAGAAAATGAAGATGAAATACGAGCATTATTAGATACATATAAAGCTCAAGAAGAATTTTGTATGAGATCAGACACTCAAATAGGAAATGTACCTATTGGAGTAGGAGGGCAAAACGGAAATAGAGTTACTATATTTGAATATATGAGGCAAATTATGGAAAAAGCAGAAGAAAAAGGAACAAAAGGAGTAGCAATAATATATTGGGATAACGGGAAGTTTTGTCCAACATACGAAACAGATGGATGTTTTTATTTAGATTATAGAACAGGACAAGAGTTAATTATAGATTATATTGGCAAAGGATGGGATGGTTCATTTTTAAGTCATGGAACTGCTTGTCACGAAACTTATGTAATACCTTGGGAAGATATATTGTTTTTAGATGATACTAATAGAATGCGATATAGAAAGCAAATAGTAAGCCAAACTCAATATAATGAGCTAAGAATGGATAGGATTAATAAATTAGTAAAAAACGGAATTCCAAGAGAAATAGCAGAAGAATCAGTTCCTAATAATTATAACGGGATAAAGAATGATTATTTTAGACAAGTAGTAGATAAAGTAATAATTCCAATGTATGACAGTAAGGACTTACAAAGACATTATAAAGAATATATTCCAATTGCTCAAATTGAAAATGGAAAAGTTTTAGTTCCAGAAGTTATTGTACCAGAAAGATTGAGATACAAAGAAGTAGGTGAAGGAAATGAAGAAAGATAGTGTTGAATTTTTTGATATAGTAAATGAAAAAGACGAGATTATAGGAAAAATAAGAGAGAATGAGCAAAATACTGTAAAACCATCACAATTAAGATTTATTAATATAATAGTTATTAATAATGATGATATGATAGTTGTTCCCAAAAGAAGTTCTAATAGAAAATTATTTCCTAATTGTTATGATTTTTCAGTAGGAGGGCATGTTAATTCTGGAGAGGACTATGAAGAATCTGCATATAGAGAATTAAAAGAAGAATTAGGAATAGAAAATGTTGAACTACAAGAAGTAGCATATTTTTCTCCATTTAATAGTGATAGCAATACTTTTCAAAAAGTATATCTATTAAGATATACTAGTGAAATACGTGAATTTGATAGAGATGGTATTGAAAAAATATATTATAAGTCTAAGCAAGAAATCCAAGAACTAATGAAAAATGAACCTAGTTTATTTAAAACAGATTATTCTGTAGTAATGAAATATTTATTTGATAAAAATTATTTATAGTAGATGAATATCAACGAATATTATAAAATAATATTAAAAAAATATACAGTTTATTATTTAATAAGGAGCATAAGTATCAATGAATTGAATCAAACTTTTTCTATTTATTCTTCAAATTTTGATTGCAGGCTTGTATGAGTTCCAAGCCTACCAAGATGGAGAGAGTTATAAAAACTCTCCATCTTTTTTAAAGATCTACAGAAATATTATTTTTAGTTTCATCATTAATTTGAAATAAAGATTCTTCATTAAATCCGAATAAAATGGCAATAATATTGTAAGGGACAATATTAATTTTAGTATTATATTTTGTTACATCATTATTGAATATTCTTCTAGCTGCTTGCAATTGACTTTCTATTTTAGACAAATTTCTTTGTAGATTTAAAAACTGTTCACTTGCTTTTAACTCCGGATAATTTTCAGCAACTGCAACTATTTGGTTTATCTGATTATTTAATTCCTCACTAATTTTTATATTTTTAGTTTCATTATATTGATTTCTTAGTTTTGTAATATTTTCAAAAGTTTCTTTTTCATAATCCATATACTCTTTTACAGTATTTACTAAATTTGGTATTAAATCAAATCTCTGCTGTAAATAGACATCTATTCCACTTTTAGATTGTTCAACTCTTAATTTTAATTTTGTCAATTGGTTGTATTGTATAAAAACAAGTAATATTAAAACAAAAACTATAATTATTGCTATTATCATGTTAATCCTCCTAATTAATATTCTGTATTTTTTATTAGATTTATTAATTTATCAGTTAGTGAAAAAATAAAGTCTAACATTTTATAATATTTATACAAAGTTTCTTTATCTAAAGAAGATTTTGTTAATTTTGAAGTTTCAAACATTTTTCCAGACATAAATCTGACATATATGCAGTTATTTTTTATTGTTAACTCATAATCCATGTTCATTTCTTCCTGGAAATCAATTAGTAGTTGCATAATATCAGCTGTAAGGAGTTGCATTGCAATTATTTTATCAGTACAATATACATCAAATACTTTTTCAAATTCTTGTGAATCTGTCTCTACTCTTAAATTGTCAAAAGGTAATTTTGTTCTAAAGGCTCTATCGAATAAGTTTTTATCTTTTCTATCTTTTCGTAAATATAAACTAGCATTAAATGGCTTAGGAGTTTTAACTTTAGAAAATATTCCACAAAATATTGGATTATAATGTCGATTACCATTACTATCTTGAATTTCATATTCTGTTAATACCTCTGATATAAGAAAATTACAATTATTTTTTAATTTTCCATATACTAAATCTTCAGAGCTAAATCTATCATAATTTTCAAATTCAGCCTCATCATAAATAGTAGGTTTAATACCTCTATATGGAAAGTATTCAATGGTTTCATTAAATGAATTTAAAAGTGCTGTAATGACTTCTGATTTGAATTTATCGTTATATTGATAAGTTTTATGGTTGCTATATTGAGGTTTGAATTTTGTATGTACAATAAAAGCGATAGAAACAGATAGAGAAACGACAAGTGCAATTATTAAATTTTTTGTATAAAAAATTAGGCAAAATGAAAAAAATAAAGCCACTATTGCAATAACGCATATTATTGATATTATAGTATTTATGATTTTTTCTCGATTAGCATTTTCTCTTGCTTTTTCTAAATCACTAAGATTATTTTCTACTAGTTTGGAATATATTTTTTCAAATTTTTCGTTACTATTCATTTTATACCTCACACAATTGATTTATCTAAATTATAACATAAAAAAATAAAAAATACATTATATTTAGATTTTTATTATAATTGAAATATTTAGGTATAGTAATTTAATGGGAAGACTATAAAAAGAATGGAATCTATGATATAATGAATTGGCAAAATATAGTTAGAAATAAAGGATGATATATATGAAGCATAGAACAATAAAGTTCATATTAGCAATATTTATATTTAGTATAATAATTATGATAATGGATGTACATAATGGATATATCAAAGGTCATGACACCGATTTTCACTTAGCAACAATAACAGCAATTGTTGACCAATTATCTTGGGATAATCTAACAGTACAAGAGCCATTAAAATATATAGGAAATGACTTAGGATATGGAACAAGATTTTTTTATCCACCATTACCACATTTAACGGCAGGATATATAACTAAATTACTAACAATATTTAATATAGACAATGTAGCAATTGGAATGCGTATAACACAATGGTTAACAATTTTTGCATCAGGAGTGACATTTTATCTTTTAGGAGAAAAGATATTTAAAAATAAAAAAATAGCAATGTTCTTATCATTTTTTTATATGACAGCACCATATCATTTGGCACAGATATTTGTCAGAGACTCTTTTTCAGAAATGTTTATACCAATTGCAATACCATTAATAATATTAGGTTTATTATATTTAAAAGAAAAACGATATAAATTATTTTTTCTGTACTTTGTAGGAGGATACACACTAGCAATTTATTCACATTTAGCAATGACAATATATTTTACATTAATACTTATAGTAAGCTTTTTTACAATTTATTTTAAAGAAATGTTTACAAAGAAAAATATATTATACTTAGTATCTGCATCTGTGATAATTCTTTTACTAACAGCATCATTTTGGTTACCGATGTTAGAAATAAAACTAAAAGGAAGTTATGGAGTATTTATGCCATATTACATGACAGGAAAAGGAGATTTAAGATTTAGCACAATATCAATATTAGAATTATTTGCATTTTTTAGAGATATTGATTATCATTTTGTGAGATATAATCTCCAACTATTTGTCACAATAATGTTCTTTGTAAGTGTATTTTTTATTATAAAGAAAAAATTATGGAAAGAAAAATTATGGCTATTTTTATTAACTTTTACAGTCTTATCAACAATAATGGTTACAAAAATTTTTCCATGGTATTATACACCAGACATTTTACAAACCTTGCAATTTCCTTGGAGATTAGTACTATATATATCATTTGGAGCTATATTAATATCTGGAATTTGTTTAAAGCAAATAGAGAACAAAAAATATTTCAATATATTGTGTTATATATTATTGATTCTTTCACTATTAGGAACATACATTTATATTGACCATTTAGAAGAATCACAAATTGATATAAATAATATAAATAATTCTAAATGTATGGGAAATCAAGCAGAATATTTATCAGAAAAAGCACTGAAAAATAGAGAATATTTTGATAATAGAAATAAAGATATAATAATTGAAAGCGGTACAGGAGAAATTACAAAAATATTAGATGATGTACCAGATTTAACTTTTGAAGTCAAAACTTCAGAACCACTTACTATTGAATTACCAAGAATTTATTATATGGGATATAACTTAGAAATAAATGGACAAGACATAGAATTAACAGAAAGTGATAATGGATTTTTGCAGGCAACAATTGATGAAAGCGGAACTTATACATTGACTTATAAAAAAACACCTATCATGAAAATTGCAAATATCATAAGTATAGTAACTTTTGTTTTATGTGTTATGTTGCTGATAAAAAAGAAAAGCAAAAAATTGCTTGCATTATGTGAAAAAGTGTGATAAAATAGCTATGCTTTATGAATAAATTACATTATAAAAATCTCTACTTGCCAAAAAGCAGGTTATAAAATCCATAGGGAGGTGAATGATAATGAATAAATATGAAAGTATTATCATTGTTAATCCAAATGTTGATGAAGCAGGTTTAAAAGCTTTAGAAGAAAAATTCACAGGATTAATTAATGAAAATGGAAAAGTAGAATCAGTTGAAAACATGGGAAAAAGAAAACTAGCTTATGAAATCAAAAAATTCAAAGAAGCTACATATATGTTATTCAATTTTGAAGCTAATCCAGAATTAATTGCTGAACTTGAAAGAGTTTACAGAATTACAGATGATATTTTAAAATTCATCACAGTAAAAAAAGAGAAATAGAAAAAATTAAATAAAGAAGGGGCCTTTATTTAAAGTAAGAAAGGTGATAAAAATGAATAAAGTAATATTAATGGGAAGATTAACAAGAGATCCAGAAGTAAGATATACTCAAACAAGTAATACATTAGTATCTTCATTTAGTCTAGCAGTAAATAGAAGATTTGTAAGACAAGGAGAAGAAAGACAGGCAGATTTTATCAATATTGTTGCATGGAGTAAATTAGGAGAATTTTGTAGTAAATACTTTAAGAAAGGTCAACAAGTAGGAATTATTGGAAGAATTCAAACAAGAACTTGGGATGATGACCAAGGACAAAAACACTATGTTACAGAGGTTGTAGCAGAAGAAGCATATTTTGCTGATAGTAAGAAAGATACAGATGCATCAAATAATACTTCTTTTGAAAATACATTTGGAAGTACAGCTCCTGGAAATATGGGTTCAGATTTTGAAATGTCTTCAAGTGATGACCTACCATTCTAATTTGTTAGGGGGGAATAATAGAAAATGGCAGATAAAAAACAAAATAAAAGAAATAATAAAAATTATGATGAGGATTATAATCCAAGATTCAGAAAACAAAGAAAAAAAGTATGTGTATTATGTAGTGACAAAAATTTTGTTTTAGATTATAAAAATCCAGAACAATTAAGAAAATTTATAAGCGATAAAGGAAAAATATTACCAAGAAGAACTACTGGAGCATGTGCTAAACATCAAAGAGATATAACATTAGCTATAAAAAGAGCAAGACATATCGCTTTATTACCATATGCACAAAAATAATAAAAAAACAGCTAGATTATTTTTATTTAGATAATTATAGCTGTTTTTTTATTGTATAAAAGTTGTTTTGCCATATATGAAGTTGAAAATTTAAAAATCTTGCTAAATAATATAAAATGTTGTAAAATAGATAAAGTAAAATATAAGAATAGAAAAGAGGATATAAATAGTAATGAATAAAGATTTATTAGAATTATCAAAAAAGGTAGAGAAAAAAATAGAGCCACAATTTAGACAAATAGAAGAAATATGTGAAAAAAATAGTATAAAAGTAATAGAGGCATTTCAAGAATGCAATTTACAAGAAATACATTTAGCAAGTTCTACAGGATATGGTATAGACGAAGCAGGAAGGAATAAAATAGAAGAAATATATGCCCAAATATTTAAAGCAGAAGATAGTTTAGTAAGAACACAATTTATTTCAGGAACACATGCCTTGGCAATCACATTATCAGCACTATTACGTCCTAATGATACAATGATAAGCATAACAGGAGAACCATATGATACATTACAAACAGTAATAGGAATAGGAAAAGAAGTAAGTGCGAGTTCACTAAAAGCATATGATGTGAAATATGAACAAATAGAATTAAAAGATAATGACTTTGATATAGAAAAAATACAAAATAGATTATCAAAAAAAGATGTTAAACTAGTTGAGATTCAAAGATCAAGAGGATATTCTACAAGAAAAAGTTTAACAATAGAAAAAATAGAAAAAGCAATAAAAGCTATAAGAGAAGTAAATCAAGAAGTAATTATAATGGTAGATAACTGTTATGGAGAATTTGTTCAAGATAAGGAACCAATAGAAGTTGGAGCAGATATAGCTGTTGGGTCATTAATGAAAAATTTAGGTGCAGGTATTGCAACAAGTGGAGCATATATAGTAGGAAAAGAAAAATTAATAGAATTATGTGCAGAAAGACTAACAGCACCAGGAATAGGAAAAGAAATAGGACCATCATTAAACCAAAATACAAACTTACTAAAAGGATTATTTTTTGCACCACAAGTCGTAGCAAGTAGTATGAAAACAGCCATTTTTGCAAGTTGCATTTTAGAAGAATTAGGATATGATGTAGAGCCAAAATATAATGAAGAAAGAGCAGATATAGTTCAAACAATACATTTAGGAACAGCAGAAAAGTTAATAAGATTTTGCCAAGGAATACAAAAGGGGTCACCAATAGATTCAAATGTAATACCAGAACCAAGTCCTATGGGAGGATATGAAGATGAAGTAATCATGGCAGCGGGAACATTTACAGAAGGATCAACAATAGAACTTAGTTGTGATGGACCAATAAGAGAGCCATATATTGCATACTTGCAAGGTGGATTAACATATGAATATGGAAAATATGGAGTTTTAAAAGCAATAGAAGAAATGAAAAAATAGTGTCCAATTTGGGACGTTTTGTCCATTTGGGAGGTTTCTCTTTTTGTCCATTGGGGACGTTTCTATTTGGACATTTTTATAAAAATGTCCAAATAGAAACGTCCCCAATGGACAAAAAGAGAAACCTCCCAAATGGACAAAATGGGCAGAAACAGAGAAAGGAATTTTTTATGAATAGAGTAATTGTGATAGGCGGAGGCCCTGCTGGAATGATGTCAGCAATAACAGCTAAAGAAAATAAAAATGAAGTCTTAATAATAGAAAAGAATAATCAGTTAGGAAAAAAGTTATTAATAACAGGAAAAGGAAGATGTAATATAACTTCATCATTAGAAATAAAAGACTTTATAAAAAATACACCAGGAAATGGAAATTTTTTATATAGTGTTTATCAAAAATATACAAACAAGGACATTATTAATTTTTTGAAAGAACAAGGATTAGAAGTGAAAGAAGAAAGAGGAAATAGAATTTTTCCTATAACTGACAAATCAGTAGATGTTTTGAAGTGTTTTACAAGAAAAATAAAAGAGCTAAATATAGAAGTAAAATATAATACAAAAGTAATTGAAATATTAACAAAAACTATAGATGGTGTTACTCAAATAGTAGGAGTAAAAACTGATAAAGAAACATTAGATGCAGACAAAGTAATACTTGCAGTAGGAGGCAAAAGTTATCCATTAACAGGTTCAACAGGTGATGGATATAAATTAGCAGAAAATTTAGGACACAGTATTACTCCAATAAAGCCATCATTAGTTCCATTAGAAGTATATGATAAAAATGAATGTAAACAACTACAAGGTTTAAGTTTAAGAAATGTTGCAATAAAGTTAAAAGATTTGGAAAAAAATAAGGAGGTATATGAAGATTTTGGAGAAATGCTATTTACTCATTTTGGTGTTTCAGGTCCTACAATTTTAAGTTCATCAGCTCATTTAGTTAGATATAAAAATGTTGAGAAATTATTTCAAGAAAAAAAGATAATTTTAGAAATAGATTTAAAACCAGCATTAGATAGTAAAAAATTAAATGATAGAATTTTAAGAGATTTTGAAGAATTTAAAAATAAACAATTTAAAAATAGTTTGGACAAATTACTTCCACAAAAACTAATTCCAATAATAATAAAAAGAGCACAAATAGATCCTAACAAAAAAGTTAATGAAATAACCAAAAAAGAAAGAGAGAAATTAATAAAATCAATAAAAAAATTTGATATAGAAATAAAAGGATTTAGACCAATAGAAGAAGCAATTATTACAAGTGGAGGAATAAATATAAAAGAAATAAATCCAAAAACAATGGAATCTAAGAAAATAAAAGGCTTGTATTTTGCTGGAGAAATAATAGATGTAGATAGCTATACAGGAGGGTTTAATTTACAAATCGCATATTCTACAGGATATGTAGCTGGACTAGATGCATAAGGGCTTAGATAAAATTAATACAGGCAAAAGTAATAGAATTAAATACTTTGAACAATAAAATATAGTGATTAATGAAAAGTACAAAAAAGAAAGGGTGTAAAATGAATAATTTTTTTACAATAAAAAATAATTTAGAAACAGAAATAGTTGTAAAAAAATCAAAATTTATTGCTAATCTTATAAAAGTAACTTCAAAGCAAGATGCTGAGGAAAAAATAAAAAATATTAAAAAGAAATATTTTGATGCAAGACATAATTGTATTTCATATAGAGTATTAGAGGATGAGAACATAATAGAAAGATTTAGTGATGATGGAGAACCGGCTGGAACAGCAGGAAAACCAATGTTAAATATTTTACAAAAAAATAACTTAGTTAATGTATTAATAGTTGTAACAAGATATTTTGGAGGAATATTATTAGGAACAGGTGGATTGGTTAGAGCATATTCAGATAGTTTATTAAAAGCAATAGATGAGAATGAAATCAGACAACTTGTAATAGGTATAGAATGTGAAGTTAATTTAGAGTATAATAATTTTGAGAAATTTAAATATTACTGTAAAAATAATGATATAAATATAAAAGATACTATTTATACAGAAGAAATTGTTTGTAAAATAGAGTTGGAAGAAGATATAAAAGAGAAACTAATAAAAGATTATGAATTAAAAAATATTAATTTATTGAATTTAAAAGTATTATCTAAAAAATATATAGAGAAAAGTATACAAAAATAAAACTTTCATAAAATAAATGGAAAAAATTACCAGTTTTTATTGCAAATTATCATCGACAATAATATAATTTGAACTGTAAAATTTTTACAATTTATTTAGTAGAGGAGGAACAAATGAAAGAAAAGATTACAGTTTTAATAGCAGATGATAATCAAGAATTTAGTCAGACATTAGCATCATATATAGATGCACAAGAAGATATGGAGGTAATAGCAAGGGCCAAAGATGGAACTGAAGTAATAGATATTATTGCAAATACAGTACCTGATGTGATTTTATTAGATGTAATAATGCCACATTTAGATGGACTGGGCGTTTTAGAAAATATTAATAAAATAAAAATAGCAAAAAAGCCGATTTGTATAATGTTATCAGCAGTTGGACAAGATAAAATAACACAAAGAGCAATAGAATTGGGAGCACAATATTATGTTGTGAAACCATTTGATATTGAAGTATTAATACAAAGAATAAGAGAATTTAAATTTTATAAACCAGCAAATACCAATAATAATAACTTTATATCAAGAGATACAAAACCTCAATATATAGAAATTTCAGCAGATAATAATAAGACAGAAGAAAATTTGGAGGCATTAGTAACCAACATAATACATGAAGTAGGTGTGCCAGCACATATAAAAGGATATCAATATTTAAGAGAAGCTATAATAATGGTAGTAAAAGATATTGATGTAATAAATCAAATAACTAAAAGTCTGTATCCACAAATTGCACATAAATTTAATACAACACCAAGTCGTGTAGAAAGAGCAATCAGGCATGCAATAGAAGTAGCATGGGGAAGAGGACAACAAGAAGTTGTTGAAAATATTTTTGGATATACAATTTCAGCAGTAAAAGGAAAGCCAACAAACAGCGAATTCATCGCGATGATAGCTGACAAATTAAGACTTGAATTAAAATCAGCATAAGATATACTTAAAAATATTGCAAATTTGTGAATGATTTTAAAATTAGATAGTATAAAGCAGAAGTAAATTGTAGTTTGCTTCTGCTTTTAAGATGCGATAAAAAATGTATGTGCATAGTAATGCACATATATACTAGCAGATTTAGTAGTAGCATAAAATTTAATTTATAATCACTATTTTTTTACTCTTCCAAATTAGACAAACCATATTCAATAATCTGATTTATAACACTATTAAAACTCAACTCGTTTTTTTCCGCTAATTTGTTGATTTTGTCAAAAGTTTTTCCACTTATACGAATTGTCCTTGTTACTGTATCATTTGATTTTGAAGATTTTTCAATTTTTAATTTTCTCATATATATCACCTATTACACATTGTACCCAAAAATAAATTAAAAATAAATGTACAAAAATGTGTACAAATTAATTTTGTTGTGATATAATTCGACATGTAGAAAATAAGAAAGGTGGAAAATCAAATGAAAAGTAAGAAAATAAGAGTAATAGCAATAATAATATTAATTATATTGTTTAATATGTTTACAAACAGTTATGTGAAAGCGAGTGTAGAAGACTTAGGGAATATACAAGGAAATACTGTAAATAACACAACAGGAACCAATGATAATACAACAGATACAAATACAAACATTGATAATTCAACAGGTTTATATTATAAAGTCATAGATAATGAAATAACAATAATAGGATCAAATGAAAATATGCAAATAATAAATATACCAAGTATAATAGCTGGAAATCCTGTTACAACTATTGAAAGTGGAGCATTTGAAAATAGAATTGATATAAAAAATGTTACATTTCCAAATACTATAAAAAGAATAGGAGAAAGTGCCTTTAGTGGTTGTACTGAATTGAAAGAAATTAATTTCCCAAATACTAATTTTAGCATTGAAGGGTTAGCATTTGAGGGATGTATATCATTAAAAGAGATAATAATACCAACAGATACTGTATGGCATGGAATATTTTATAATTGTACTGGACTAGAAAAAGTTACATTCACAGATAATGTAAAAAGCATTTCTGGAAACGAGATATTTTTTAATTGTAACAACTTGAAAGAGGTATATATACCAAATACAGTTACACATATTGGTGAGAATGTTTTTAATAAAGTAAATAGTAATTTTTCAATATATGGAAATAGTAATTCTTATGCAAAACAATTTTGTGAAGAAAATGGAATAAATTTTGTTGAATCAACTGGAAACTTAGAAGAAGAGCAGAAACCAAATGAAGATGAACAAAAGCCAAGTGAAGAACAAGATCCACAAGGACAACAAAATGAAGAAAAAAACCAAACACAAAATAATAATAAAAACAATGACAAAACAGTAGCAACGAAAAAACTACCAAAAGCACGGTTTAACAAGTATTATAATACCAATAATAACAATTGTGTTAATATTAAGTATAATTTTCTATAAAAGGCAAAAATATTGGAAAGATATAAAATAAATAGTATATTAGTTATAAAAAAATTAACTAATACAGTAGAAATCATTTTGCTATTAACAAGCTAATGGTTTCTATTTTTTTATTAAAATCTTTACAAAAAACTATACAAATTTAATGAGATAATGATATAATATGACCAATAGTGTAAATGATTACAAGAAGGAGGAAACGATGGGAAATATTGTATTATTAGATGAATTAACAATAAATAAAATAGCAGCTGGAGAAGTTATTGAAAGACCAGCATCAGTAATAAAAGAAATGGTAGAAAACTCTATAGACGCAGGAGCAACTAATATAACAGTAGAAATAAAAAATGGAGGAATATCATATATAAAAGTAAGTGACAACGGAAAAGGGATTGCCCAAGATGATTTAGAAATTGCATTTGAAAGACATGCAACTAGTAAAATAAGAAGTGCAGATGACTTAGACACAGTAACATCAATGGGGTTTAGAGGTGAGGCATTAGCTAGTATTGCAGCAATTGCTAATGTAGAAATGGTATCAAAAACACAAGATCAAGAAATTGGATATAGAATAGTTGTAGAAGCTGGAAATGTTTTAGAAAAAGAAGAAGCAGGATGTAAAACAGGAACAACAATTACAGTAAGAAACCTATTTTTTAATACACCTGTAAGATATAAGTTTCTAAAAAAAGACTATACAGAATCAGGATATGTAGAAGATGTAATAACAAGAATTGCATTAGTAAATCCTAATATTGCTATAAAATTGATAAATACAGGGAAAACTGTTATTCAAACAAATGGAAGTGGAGATATTAAAAATGTAATTTATAGCATATATGGAAAAGATATTGCAAATGGAATTATGGAAGTTTCATATAAATATGAAGACATAAATATTGTAGGTGTGGTTGGTAAACCAGAGATTGCACGTTCAAATAGAACAAGACAGCTATTTTTTGTAAATAAAAGATATATAAAAGATAAAACATTAACAGCTGCAACAGAACAAGCATATAAAGGATTAATTCCAATAGGAAAATTTGGATTTGTAATATTAAATATAGAAATGAATCCAGCAAAAGTTGATGTAAATGTCCATCCAGCGAAATTAGAAGTAAGATTTGAAGAAGAAAATAAAATATTCCAAGCAGTATATCATGCTATAAAAGATACTTTATTAAAAACAGAATTAGTAGCAAATTCAGAAAAAACATTACATCAGGAAAAAACAGAATTTTCAAGAGAGTTAACTTTTGAAGAAAGACTAAAAAATCTAAAAGAAGAAAAACAAGAAAGACAAAATACAGGAGGACTATTTGCATTCAGAAAACAAAATGAAAAACAAATTGAAAATTATACAGATGCAGAAAGTAAAATAAAAACAAATGCAATAGAAGAAGTATATCAAGAGAGAAATAATAAAACAGGTTCAAATATTATAGAAGATGTATATAATGCAAAAAATAATGTTGGAGATAATAACAAAGATGCAAAATTAAATATAGGACAACCTATTGATACATCAGACATATTAGCAAAACTAAAAGAGATGAAGAAAAACTTGGAAAGTGAATTAAAAGAAAAAAATGTTGAACCTAAAGGAGAAATACTAGAAGAGGAAAAAGAACAATATACAGTAAATGCAAATTCTAAAGAGAATTCTATATCTGATTTAGAAAATAGTAATGTTGAACCAAAAGAGTTTAATGAAAATGAAAAAATGCAGGAAAATAGCATTGAACCACAAAAAGTACAGGAAAATATAGAAGGTATTTCTGTGAGTTCAGAAGAAAATAACAATATCCAAAAAGATGCAAATGAAGAAAATACTAATGAGACTCAAAATAGTGAGAACAATAAAAACGAAGAAAGTAATAATAATCAAGTAAATAAAATAGAGAATGAAAAATCAACAAATAGTGAACAAACAGTGGATAACTCAGAAAAAAATAATGAGCAAAGAGATGAGACTGATAAAATTATTGAACAAATAGAAAATCCAGAAATAAAACAAGAATTTAAAGAAATTAAAGAAAAAATGGAGCAATTAAATGATAATCCTAAAGTAGTTTCAGATGATTTTAATGAAATGTATGCAAAACTATTTGGAAGATTACCAATACAAGATGTAGAAGAACCATTAGATAAAAAAGATGAAGAAACAGATGTTGATATATTAAAAGATAATGTATCAGTTTTTGAAGGTATGGAAGAATACCAAAAACCAACATATAAATTTATAGGAATTGTATTTAAAACATACATAATAATAGAAATAGGACAAGAAATGTATATTATAGACCAACATGCAGCACATGAAAGAATTATGTATGAAAAAGTAAAAGAAAATTATTATAGTGAATCAAGCAAAGATTCTCAATTGCTTTTATTACCAGATGTAATAACATTAACACATAAAGAAATGGATATAGCAAAAGATAATATGGACATGTTTGAAAAAGCTGGATTCACATTAGAAGAATTTGGAGAAAATACAATTAAACTAACAGGAGTACCAACGGTTTGTATTGATTTAGATACAAAGGAATTATTTTTAGAAACTTTAGATGAAATAAACACAGTGGCAAGAACAGCAAAACAAGAAAAAGAAGAAAAATTTATTGCGACAGTAGCATGTAAGGCAGCAGTAAAAGCAAATATGGCATTAGATGAAAAAGAAGTAGAAAGTTTAATGGATAAATTATTATCATTGCCAAATCCATTTACATGTCCACATGGAAGACCAACAGCTATAAAAATGACTAAATATGATATAGAAAGAAAATTTGCCAGAAAATAAATATTAAGTTTAGAAGGAGAAAAGAGATGACAGTAATTACAATTGTAGCAGTTCTGATATTTATAATCAGCATTATATGGATATGGCATAATCTAGGTAATATAGAAAAACCAAGAAAAATTATTTTCATAATAGTTGGTTTACTAATTGTTTATCTAATAACATTATTAATATATAATTTTTCTAATACAAATGTGATATATCCAAGTGAAGAAATTCAAAAGACAGTAAAAAATACATTGCTTATCATTTTTACAGGTCTAAATTCTTTAATATTTTTACCATTTATAGCAAACTTATTTGACAAAATACTTGAAGAAGAAATAGAAAAAGACCAAGCTAAGAAAAGAATAGTAATAATTTTGATAATATTTGTAATATGCATATTTGCAGAAAAAGGATATCTAAAAAGTACACAAGAAGGAATAATAAATATATATAATGAGGTGCAAGATGCAGAAAAATAAAGTAATAGTAATATGTGGACCAACAGCATCAGGAAAAACAGCTTTATCAATAGAACTAGCCAAAAAAATAAATGGAGAAATAGTATCATGTGATTCAATGCAAATTTATGAAGACATGAATATAGGAACAGCAAAGCCTACACTAGAGGAAATGCAAGAAATAAAACATTATTTGATAGGATATGTATCACCAGAAAAAAGATATAGTGTGGCAGATTATAAAAAAGATGCAAAAAAGGCAATAAAAGAAATTATAGAAAAAGGAAAAAATCCAATTGTTGTAGGCGGTACAGGACTATATATAGATAGTTTGATTTATGAAATTGAATATCAAGATATAAAATTAGATGAAGAATATAGAAAAAAATTAGAAGAGGAAGTTCAAGAAAAAGGACTAGAAACATTATATGAAAAAGCAAAGAAAATAGATGTAAAAGCAATAGAAAAAATAAGTCCTACTGATAAAAAAAGAATATTACGAGTGTTAGAAATTTATCATGCAACAGGAAAAACAAAAACAGAACAAGAAATTGAATCTAGAAAAAAAGAAGTGGAATATGACTATAAAGTATTTGCATTAAACTGGGATAGAGAAAAGCTATATGAAAGAATTAATAAAAGAGTAGATATTATGTTTGAACAAGGACTAATACAAGAAGTAAAAAACATTTTAAATAAATACAGTAAATTCCCAACAGCAATGCAAGGATTAGGCTATAAAGAAGTTGTAGATTATCTTAATGGAATATATACAAAAGAAGAAATGATAGAAAAGATAAAAATGGAAACTAGAAGATATGCTAAAAGACAATTGACATGGTTTAGAAAAAACAAACAAACGATATGGTTAAATGCAGAAGATGGTACACAAAAAAACATTGAAATTATCATTAGGTCATTGGGGATGTGTTAAAATGGACAAAAAATGTCCAAAAGGGACACATCTCACACGTTTTTAACATTCAATCGAAAGGAATGATAAATAATTGGAAGAAGAGAAAAAAGAATTTTTCGAAAAAGAACAAGAGAAAAAAACAAAAAAATTAAATAAAAAAATAATTATATATATAGTTATAGCACTAATAGCAATATATCTAGCTTATACAATATATTTATTGGTCAAACAACCAACAGATATTTTTACAGTAGAGGAAGGAACATTATACTCAGAGGAAACAGACGTAGGATATGTAATAAGAGATGAGACGATTATACAAGGGCAAAACTATAAAAATGGAATGGAAAAAATAAAGACAGAAGGAGAGAAAGTTGCTGTTAATGAAGCAGTATTTAGATATTACACAAAAAATGAAGATTCATTAAAATCAAAGATTGCAGAGCTAGATACAAAAATACAAGATGCAATGTCTAACGAAACAGAATTATTTACAAGTGATATGAAATCTATAGAAACACAAATAGAACAAAAATTGTTAGAAGTAAGTAATGTTAATGACACAACAAAATTAGAAGAATATAAAAAAGAAATTAATGAATTGATTACTAAAAAAGCTAATATAGCTGGAGATTTAAGTCCACAAGGTTCATATTTAAAACAATTAATTGAAGAAAGAAAAAATTACGAGAATGAACTAAATTCTGGGGCTGAGTATGTTAATTCTAGTAAAAGTGGAGTAGTATCATATAAAGTTGATGGGTTAGAAGATGTGTTAAAACCAACAGAAGAATGTCTTTCTACTTTGACAAAAGAATATTTAGAAAATTTAGATTTAAAGACTGGAAAAGTAGTACCTACTAGTGAGGAAAGTGGAAAAATTGTTGATAATACATATTGTTATATTGCAGTAGCAACAAATACAGAACAGGCACAAAATGCACAAGTTGGAGATAATGTAAAAGTAAGATTGCCAAGTGGTTTAGAAGTTTCAGCAGAGATAACTTACATTTTACAAGAAGAAAATCAGGAAAAAGTGCTAGTTTTGAAAATAGAAAAAGGTGTTGAAGAATTATTAAGTTATAGAAAAATTTCGTTTGATTTAATTTGGTGGAGTGAAACAGGGTTAAAAATTCCTAATCAGGCCATTGTAAAACAAGATGATTTAGCATATGTGGTGCAAAATAGAGCTGGGTATTTAAATAAAATTCTAGTTAAAGTAAAAAAAGAAGGAGAAAAATATTCTATTGTAGAACCATATGATACAGAAGAATTAAAAGAATTAGGATTTACAAGTGAAGAAATAATATCATATAAAAAGATAGCACTATATGATGAGATAGTATTAAATCCCGACTTGAGTAAAGTGGAATAGGGGGGTGATGTACATCTATTCCACTTTACACAACTAAAGAGAAAAAATATATTATATATGATTTTGAGTCGAGATATATTACAATTCAAATATTACAATTATGTTACAAAAATATTAAAATAATATTACATTTTAAAAAACTATTGACATATTAGGAAAAAAAGTAGATACTTAGTACAAATGAATACAAATGAAGTAATTTAGGAGGTTTTTTTATGTCAGGAGCATTAATGGATAAAGTTTGGGGACTATTTGGAATGGACTCAGCTGAACCAGAAGAATATGAAGATGAAGATATCTATGATTATGAAAATGAAGATGAGGAAGAAGATAAAAAAATATTTGGAAAAAGAAATAACAATAACAATAAAGTTGTAAATATGCAACAAGGACAACCAAATGCAATAAAAATGGTTATATCTCAACCAACAACATTTGAGCAATCAGATGAAATTTGTAGTTTCCTAAAGGAAAGAAAATCAGTTATTGTAAATTTAGAATATGTAAATAAAGATGTAGCAAGAAGAATTGTTGACTTTATAAGTGGAGGGGTATATGCATTAGATGGATATATTCAAAAAGTATCTAATTCTATCTTTTTAGTAGCACCATCAAATTATGAAATTACAAACGAAATGGCTAGAGAGGAAATAAAAAGTAAACTGTCAGTTTCATGGCTTAAAAACAATGGATTAAATTAGTTAAAAAAATCAAGGGGTCTTTGTGCCTTTCTGTAAGGAGGAAATATGATTACACCATTAGATATAGAAAATAAAAAATTCTCTAAACAAATGATGAATGGATACAATGTAGAAGAAGTAGATGATTTTTTAGATGACTTAACATTGGACTATAGTAAGAATTATAAAGAAGTAACTGAATTAAAAACAAAAGTAGATGAATTAACTAAAAGTTTAGAGCATTATAAAACAATTGAAAAAACATTACAAGATACTTTGGTTATGGCACAAACAACAGCAGAAGATATTAAAAATGTAGCTAAACAACAAGCAGATCAAATAATAAATGAAGCAAAAGGTTCAGCAAAAAAACAGGCAGAAGAGTTGGAAAATGAAATAACACTAAAAACAAAAGAATTAGATGATGTAAAAAAACAATTTGATATATACAAAGCTAAAATGGAATCACTTTTAATATCTCAATTAGAATTATTAAAAGATGTTAACAAAGAAGATTAATCTTATAAGAAATAGTAAAAAATAGATTTTAGATTTGGAGCAAAAATAAATTAAACATTAATTACTAAAGACTATCTAAATAAGTTAGATGGTCTTTTTATTAAATAGGAAAAATCAAGTTTTTCCTATTTAATAAAAAGCAACGTTGCACAGAAAAATTGCTATGCAATTTTTCGCGTCGACAAATCTTTACGCTTCTTTGAGAACTTAAATGTATATAGTTAAATTAGAAAAGTAGAAAAAAGTTCTCACGAAGCGAGATTTGTCCATTTGAAAATGATAATTTTGGGAACGGAGAAAAAATTATCACTATTATAAAAACAGGTAATATATTACAAAACTGTTAAATGTATGTTACATTTCTATTAATTCTATTGACTTTGAACGAAAATGGTTTAAAATGTTAGTAGTAAAGAAAGGTTTTAATATGAGAATAATATCAGGAAAAGCAAGAGGAACAAAATTATTTACATTAAAAGGTGAAAATACACGACCAACATTAGATAGAGTAAAAGAATCATTATTTAATATTATTCAAAATAGAATACAAGACTCCATTTTTTTAGATTTATTTTCTGGGAGTGGGGCAATTGGTCTAGAAGCACTAAGTAGAGGAGCAAAGAAGGCTATCTTATGTGATAAATCAAAAGAGGCTTGTGAAATAATAAGAAAAAATATAGAAAAGACACATTTTGAAAATGAAGCAATAATATTTAATACTGATTTTAGAAATCTTATACAAAATAAAATAAATGAAAAAATAGATATTGTTTTTTTAGATCCGCCATATGAAACTAACTTTGCAATTGAAGCTATAAAGCTAATATTAGAACAAGAATGCTTAAATGAAGATTCAATTATAATAATAGAAACAGATGATAAACAAAGAATAATAGAAAAAATAAATAATATAAATTGTGAAATTGAAGATATTAGAAAATATGGAAGAGCATATCTTATATTCTTAAAAAAATATAGGACTTAGAAAGGGGCAAAACCATGGAAATTTTTACACTATTAGAAACTTTAGAGGATTTATTAGAAAGAAGTAGGAATTTACCTTTTTCTGCCAAAAGTGTTGTAGATAAAGATGAAATGTTAGATTTAATAAAAGAAATTAGAATAAAATTACCAGATGAATTAAAACAAGCAAAATGGGTAAAAGAGGAAAGACAAAGAATATTAGTAGAAGCACAAAAAGAAGCAGACGGAATAGTAAAAGAGGCAGAAAATAGAATAATAGCAATGATAGATGAACACGAAATTACAAGAAAAGCATATGATCAAAAAACAGAAATTATAGAAACAGCAAATGAAATGTCAAGAGAAATATCAAAAGGAACAAAAGAATATGCAGATAGTTTATTAGGAAATACAGAAGAGGTAATGAAAGAAACTCTAGAAAAGCTAGAAACAAATATTTCAGAAGCATTAAAGCTAATGGAAATTTCATTGCAAGATACTATAAAAACTATACAAAATAGTAGAAAAGAATTAAAATAGTAATCAGAAGTCAGATTCAGAAGTCAAAGAAACTAAGGCTTTTGATTTCTGACTTTTAATAAATTATAGAAAGTAATTAAAGTACTTAGGCTTAAAGAGAAAATAAAATATATATAGTAAAATTAGAAATGTAGAGAAAAGTTTTCGCGAAGTGAATTTTATACGTTTGCGTGGCAGAAGGGATGATAGAAATGGCAAAAAAAAGAAGATATAAAAAAAGCAAAAAAAAAGCTAGTAAATTAGATTTAGCTATTGTAATTATAATCATGCTAAGCTTATTATTAGGAGTTTTAATATATACTAAATCTGGAGTAGTTGGTGCAAAACTAAACGAGATATTAGGAGGAATGTTTGGAATAATGCAATATATACTTCCAATAGGAGGTTTTGCAATAGGAATAAAACTTGCGACTGATGATAGAGATACTCTAACATCTAAACTTATACAATATATAATATTTATTGTTAGTTTATCAGTCTTGTTTAGTGTGTTCCAAATTTCTAGTGGTGAATTACAATCAGGAAAAGAATTATCAGAAGTAGTAAAAGACGCATATTATTTAGGTTCACAAAGTAAAGGCGGAGGTGCAATAGGTGCAGTAGCAGCAGTTCCATTAGCAAAATTATTAGGAGATGTTGGAGCAGTAATACTTTGTATAGGAATTGCGATTGTATTTTTAGTTTTCACATTTGGAATAAGTATGACAGACTTAATAAATAGATTTGTAGAAAGGATTGAAGAAAGAAAAGAGGAAAGATTAGAGGAGAAAGAAGAAAGAAAGAAAGATAATATAAAAGAAACAGCACAAGAAAGAAGAAGAAGAGAACGTGAAGAAAGAATGGAAGAAAGAGCAAGAATAAAGGCAGAAAAGATAGCAAAAGCAAAAGAAGAAAAAGAGCAAATGGAAAATCAAATAAAAATTAACTTTGGTGGAAGAATATTAGATGAACAAGAAAATCCAAAGAAACTAAAGAAATATGACCATTCAAAAGATGATTTAGAACCATTAACAAAAGATAGTAAAAAACAAATGGAACCAGATGTTATAGAAAATAATTTATTTAAACAAGAAGATGAAAAGAAAGAAGAAAAGAAAAGGGAAGTTCTTCAACTAGAACATGCAATGGTAGTTGAAGATGAACATTATGAATATCCACCAGTAGAATTATTGAGTAAAGGTAAAGCAAAAACGTTAAAAGGTGGAGCAAAAGCTTTAACAGATACTGCTACTAAATTACAAAAAACACTATACAGTTTTGGAGTATCAGCAAAAGTAGAAAATGTTTCAGTAGGACCAGCAATTACAAGATACGAATTAAAACCAGCAGAAGGTGTAAGAGTTAGTAAAATTGCTAATTTAGCAGATGATATAGCTCTAAATTTAGCAGCAGAAACAATAAGAATAGAAGCACCAATCCCAGGCAAACAAGCAGTTGGAATTGAAGTTCCTAATAAAGAAAAAGAAACAGTACATTTAAGAGAAGTGCTAGAAAGCGAAGAATTCCAAAACAATAAATCAAAATTAACAATAGCATTAGGAAAAGATGTTGCAGGTAATACACAACTTGCAGATATTGCAAAAATGCCACATGTATTAATAGCAGGTAGTACAGGATCTGGAAAAAGTGTATGTATAAATACAATAATAACAAGTATAATATATAATGCTAAACCAAGTGAAGTAAAATTGGTAATGGTAGACCCAAAAGTAGTTGAATTATCTGTATATAATGGCATACCACATCTATTAATACCAGTTGTAACAGACCCTAAAAAAGCAGCAGGAGCATTGGCTTGGGCTGTTCAAGAAATGGATGATAGATATAATAAATTTGCAACAAAAGGGGTAAGAGATTTAAAAGGATATAATAAATTAATAGAAAAAGAAGAAGGAGTAGGAAAACTTCCTCAAATAGTTATAATTGTTGATGAGTTAGCAGATTTAATGATGGTAGCAGCAAAAGATGTTGAAGAAGCAATATGTAGATTAGCACAAAAAGCAAGAGCAGCAGGAATGCATTTAGTGATTGCAACACAAAGACCATCTGTTGATGTAATTACAGGACTAATAAAAGCCAATATTCCATCTAGAATTGCATTTGCAGTATCATCACAAGTAGATTCAAGAACAATATTAGACACAGTAGGTGCAGAAAAACTTTTAGGAAAAGGAGATATGCTATTTTTCCCTTCTGGAGCACCAAAACCTTCAAGAGTACAAGGTGCATTTGTATCTGATGAGGAAGTAGAAAAAATAGTAGACTTTGTAAAATCTAATGGAACAGCTACATATAGTGAAGACATATTGGAAAGTATAGAAAATAGTAATAAAACAGACAAAGAATTAGCACAAGAACAATCAGCAGATGATGAAACAGATCCATTTTTAATGGACGCTATTCAAACTGTAGTAGAAACTGGACAAGCATCAACTTCTTTTATACAAAGAAGATTTAAAGTGGGATATGCTAGAGCAGGTAGGATTATAGACCAAATGGAAGAAAGAGGAGTAATATCAGGATATCAAGGAAGTAAGCCTAGAGAGGTGTTAATGACTTTAGATAAATTAAATGAACTTAAAATGGGAACAAAGGAAAGTGAAAATATTTCTTGTTAAATATATTGTATTACTATTCACAGCTTAAAAATGCCATTAATAAGAATGTATATATATTAATATATATACATTCTATAAAATAGATTTGAGACTGTAAATAATAATAAATATTAGGTAACTAAAATAAGAGAGTATATGAAAAATAGAAAGGAGAGGAAAATGCAAAAGAAAAAGGAAAAGCTATTAAATAAAATAGTAAAGAGAGATTACAATAATGAACTTGAAAGTATATTAGAAAAGAAAGCTTTTGATGAAAATGCAAAAAATCTTCTCCTTAATATATTATACAAAATAGAAAGTTCATATAGGGATTATGAAAAAGTAAAAAGACATGTAGAAACTAAAGAAGAATATATCACAAGATTTATAAGAATGATAGAAGAAAACTGTGAAAATATTAAAATATGTAGAATGAATTCAGAAGCAGGCGAAATCTTAGGAGACAGAACTTTTTTAGTAGAAAAAGATATAAAAAGAATTATATGTTATCCAATAGAAAGAAAATTATTATATTGTATAGCAAAAATAAGTAAAAATGACAAAATCATAAAAGATGATTATCAAATAATAAGTAAAACTTTGTCAAATGTTATTAATCTGGGAAACAATATTGATACAGTTGAACCATTAAGAGATTTTAATGGATATTCTTGGACAACAATTAGAAATGAAATAGAAAGTGTTAATTATAATCTTTTATATCAAAACTTAAGGATGTTATTAGGATATGACTTTTTAGAGAAATGGATAGACAATAAAGAATTTATAATAGATTATATGGAAATGTTTAAAATTAGATTTGAAGAAAAATATGGAGCAAAAAATCAAAAAGATTTTATAACTACAATAAAAAAATTATCAATGCTCTTAGAATTAAAATATTATCCAAAAGAAAAAGAAGATTACGAAAAAGAAAAGAAAGAAATTGAAGAAAAATTGGATAAAATTGATAATAGACAACAATTTATACAAATGATAACAGACCAAAAAAGAGAACTAACAGAAGAAATAAAAATTATAGATGAAACTGTAAATAATAAAGAAATGCTTCAAAAAGAATATATAAAAAGAAATGAAAAACTACCATTACAGAAAAAAATATTTAGTGCAAGAATATTATCTAAATTAATGGCTGATGAAAGAACAAAAAAAATAGAAGAAATAGAAAGACTTAACCAATTAATGAATCCTAAAAAATTTGTACAATACAAAAAAGAATTAGAAGAAAAATATGAATATTTAAAATTATTAGATGTAAAAGACTTAGAAAAAGAAATAGATAAAATGACAATTAAATTACAAAAAATATTTTTAAGATGTTATAAAACAATTATAAATAAAATTGAAAGTAAATCTGAAATTTTAGATTATATTTATGAATTTAGGTATTACTGCTTACTTCCTTTTAATGAAGAAAAAAATATAAATGAGGTTGAGGATTTAGAAAAAGAAATAAAAGAAGTCAGAAAAATGTTAATAAATAAAGCACAGGAATTAAAAGTGATAATTCCAATATCTAAAAAAGAAGAAATAGATGATGAAATATTGAAAAATATCTTTAATATAAGAGCAATTTCATTAGAAGAAATATATATAAAACTAATAAAAGAAAAAGATAAATATTATATTCAATTTTTTGATGATGATGTTTTTGAAGAAAAACTGGAAATAAAAGAAATGGGAAATATAAATAAAAAGGATTTAGAAATAAAATTTAATAAAAAAATAAAAATTTTTACTTAAATAAGGGGTAACATGTTGCAATTTATAATTTAAATACTTTATAACAATGTATATATATTAATATTTCATGAATTAAAAAAACAAGGAGGAATCGTATGAAAGTTACATTTTTAGGAGCAACTAGAACAGTAACAGGGTCAAATTTTTTAGTTGAAGGTGCTGGTAAAAAATTTTTGGTTGATTGTGGTATGTGGCAAGGAAAAGCTGAACAGGAAATGGAAAATAGTCAAGAGTTTGAGTTTAATCCAACAGAAATAGATTTCATGCTATTAACACATGCGCATATAGACCATTCAGGAAGAATACCTAAATTATATAATGAAGGATTTAGAAATAAAATATATGCCCATAAGGCAACATGTGATTTATGTGCATTGATGTTACCTGATAGTGGTCATATACAAGAAACAGAAGCAGAATGGAAAAATAAAAAAAGAAAAAGAAAAGGTGAAGAACCAATAGATCCAATATACACAGCAGAAGATGCACTAAGATGTTTGGAAATATTTGAACCTGTCCAATATGATCAAATTATAGAAATAACACCAGAAATACATGTGAGATTTAATGACGCCGGACATATGTTAGGGTCAAGCATAATAGAGCTGTGGATAAAAGAAGGAGATAAAGAAACTAAAACAGTATTTACTGGAGATATTGGAAATAATGATATTCCACTTCTAAGTCCTCCAACAATGATAGAAGATACAGATTTTCTTGTTATGGAATCAACATATGGAAGCAGATTACATATGAGAAATGATGAAAAAGCACAAATATTTTTAGATGTTGTTTCAGAAACGTTAGATAATGGAGGTACGGTTGTAATTCCATCATTTGCTGTTGGAAGAACACAAGAAATATTATATGAAATAAATAAATTAAAAGATGAACATGATGATGAAGAATTTAGAAGAAAATATAAAACTCTAATGAAAGCTCCTGTATATGTTGACAGCCCTCTTGCAATATCTGCAACAGAAGTATTTAGAGAAAATACAGAACTATTTGATGAAGAAACAAAAGAAGAAATAATGAGAGGAGATAATCCGCTAGAATTTCCAGGACTAAAATTTACGAGAACAGCAGAAGAATCAAAAGAATTAAATGAAGACCAAACACCAAGTATAATAATATCAGCAAGTGGTATGTGTGAAGTAGGAAGAATAAAACATCATTTGAAACATAATTTGTGGAATCCAAAAAGCACAATACTTTTTGTTGGATATCAAGCACCAGGAACATTAGGATATAGTATAGTAAATGGAGCAAAAACAGTAAAAATATTTGGAGAAGAAATTGCCGTAAATGCAAGAATAGAATATATAGAAGGATATTCAGGACATGCTGACCAAGAATTGTTAATGAATTGTATATATTCTTATATAAAGAAACCAAAACATATCTTTTTAGTACATGGAGAACCAGAATCTCAAGATGTATTAGCTGATAAAATTATAACAGAAACAGGTATAGGGGTTACAATACCAGAATTTGGAGAAACTTACGAGTTTAATGATGAAATAGTAATGACTAATAAGATACAAAGAAAAGTAAATAAAACTATTAAATCAGAAGTATTACAAAGATTAGGAAAACTAAAAGATGAATTAAAAGATATGGAAGTATATGTAAATGAAGATTTACAAGATGAAAATTTGCGTGATGAGGACATCTTTAGAATTAATGAAAAGATAAAAGATTTAGAAAAACAGATTTTAAATGTAATTGAAGGGTAATATTATATGTATATAGACATGGTAACTAAATCTTTTAGACCATGCTTATAAGATGAAAGTAATAAATACTGGCATGGTAACAGGTAAAACTTTAACAAGTACAGTATTGACAAAATTTAATTTTTTTCAAATGAATATGTATGTTGGAAAATAATTTAAAAGTTACAAATAATTGATAAAAGGAGAAAATAAAAATGGAAAATAAATATTTGAATGAAGCAATTATAGGAAATAAAAAAATGCTAGTAACATTTACTTCAAAAGGAGAATTACAAAGATTATATTTTCCTTCAAGAGAAAATAGGCAATATATAAATTTTTTCCATACAGGAGTAAAAGTAAATAATTCTGATTTAATATATTTACATGATGATATAAACAATGTATATAAACAATATTATGATACAGATACAAATGTACTAAACACAGAGATAAATAACACATATTTTAATTTAACAATGTTGCAAACTGATTGTGCATTAATAAAAGAAGACAATGTATTGCTAAAAAGATATACATTCATGAATGAAGGTAAAATTGATTTAGATATAGGATTTTATATACATTCAGAGTTATTATCAAGTGAAAATAACCATGTGAGTTGTAAAGTGATAGATAATGGAATGTTTCAATATTCACATGATTTTGTTGTATCAACATTTGCAAAAGAATATAAGGTAGATAAACATCAGATAAATGGAAGTAAAGAAACAATAAAAAGAACTGAAATACATGACAAAGACTACATTGGAATGTCAAAAGATTCAAGTATAAGCTATAATATAGGAACAATACATCCAAATGAAAAGAAAATAATTGAAATATGTATTTTAGTTGACGAAAATAAAAACGTATCAGAAATAGAAGATGAAATAGATAGAATAAGAAGAAAAGATTTAAATAAAGAATGTACAGCCACAAGAGCATATTGGAGAAAATATGTAAAAACACATAATGGTTTAAACTTGAAAGAATCGGAAAATAGTTATGAAGAAAAAATATATGAAATTTATAAGAGAACGATTCTATTATTTCCTTTATTAACAAATCAAGAGACTGGAGGAATTATAGCTTCACCAGAAATAGATGAGTATTTTACTAAATGTGGAAGATATGCTTATTGCTGGCCGAGAGATGCAGTATTTATTACAAGAGCAATGGATATTTTAAATATGCAAAAAGAAACAGAGAAATTTTATAAAGTATTTTGTAAAAAAACACAAAGTAAAAACGGAATGTGGGAACAAAGATTTTTCACAGATGGTAAATTAGCTCCTTGCTGGGGATATCAAATAGATGAAACTGCAAGTGTAGTATATGGAGTTTATGAACATTACAAATATACAAAATCAGATAAATTCTTAAAAGACAATTTAAAAATGTGTGAAAAAGCAGTAGACTTTTTGAAAAAATATGTAAAACAATGGTTAGAAATAAAAGATCAAAAAGAAGATATAGTAAAAGAAGAAATAGAAAAAAGTAGTTATGCTAATAAAGAAAAAATACATGTAAGCTATGATATTTGGGAAATGCATGAGGGAGTTCATCTTTATTCATTAGCAAGCATATATTCGGCTTTTGAATGTATAATGAAAATGTATAAAATATTAGATAAAAATATATCTGATTTTGATAATAATAGATTAAAAGAAGAAAAAGTATCAAAAACAGAAAAAGAACTTAAATACCTTCAATTAGAAATTAAGAAATTTATAGACGAAAAATTATATGACAAAGAAACTAACTCTTATTATAGAAATACAGAAGATAAAAAAATGGATATAAGTATATTGGGAGCAATAGAGCCATTTAATGTGTTCAAACCTAAAGAAAGAAAAGTATTGAATACTGTAGAAAAAATAAATTTGAGTCTTAGAACTTATACTGGAGGTTATCAAAGGTTTGAACAAGACCATTATATGAATGGGAATCCATGGCCAATTGCAAATTTGTGGATGACTTTATATTACCTTACTGCAGGTGAAAAGACAAAAGCAAAAGAAACTTTTGACTTTGTGGTAAAAACAGCAGGAAAACATTATTTCTTAGGTGAGCAGATTGATAATAATACTTTAAAACCAAATTGGGTAATAGGTTTAGGCTGGAGTCATGCAATGTTTATAATTGTACTAGAGAGGTTGTATAAAAAAAGTTAAAATTATAGATATAAAAAGGAGAATATTCTTGCCTTACAGAAATAATTGTAGGGGAAGAATTTTTTTGATTAAAAATATATTAATTGTATATATGCGAAAAATGTTCCTAGAATTCGATACTCTAAGAACATTTTTTACAATTAGATTTTAACAATAAAACATAGCAAAGTCAACAAAAGTTGCAAAAAAATTTTTTTAAAACATATGTATTTTTTTCTATAGATAAATTTATTTTAAACGTCTAAAATCTAGAATACTTCCCTAAATTTCAACATTTTAATATCTAAAGGTTTTCTTAGAGTATCGAAATCTAAGTAAAAGATAAGAAATAAAATACTACAACATATTGACTTGATCCAATAAAATGTATAAAATAAAAATGAACTATTTTTGTAAATAGTAAGAACATTGAAAATTAAATACCATTATTTGTATAAAAGATAATAAAATGTAAATACTATTTACAAGGAGAAAAAATTTATTTAATTATAGGAAATAATATGAAATTATTTAGTTTCACAACGTAAAGCGAAAATAAATATTTAATACTTTATTTTCAAACAAATGCATTTTCTATAATTAAAATGGTTTTATACAAATTTTATTTTTGTTCAATAAATAACTCTAAGAACCAAAAAATGTATTACATTATTACCGCAAGATGCAAAAATATATAGAAAAGTAACATTTTTAATTAATATTTTTAAATGTAATAAAAATATATTATTTATAACATATTACAAAATATGTCCGCAACCAATAAAAAATCTTGTTTTTTATTACAGTTTTTTGACTGAATAGCATACAAGAAAAAAGAAGATATAACAAAAGAAAATACAAGAAGGGAGAGAAAAAATTTATGAAAAATAAGCTAAGAAAAACAAATAGTGGTATTACATTAATAGCATTAGTAATCACAATAATTGTATTACTAATTTTAGCTGGAGTAACAATTGCGACACTAACAGGAGACAATGGAATATTAACAAAAGCAACAGAAGCAAAAGATAAAACAGAAGAAGGAGAAGAGGAAGAGAAAGTAAAATTGTCAGTAGCAGGAGCATTAGCAAAGGATAATGGAGGAGAAATAAAAGAACAATATTTAGATGAAGAGTTAGCAAGCCAATTTGGAGAAAAAGGAACAGATTATAATTTAGAAGGAAGTGGACCATTTACAGTAACGATTTTAGATAGTGGAAGAAAATATATAGTAAATAAAGATGGAAGTGTAGAAATATATGTACCAATAAATGGTAATTATTATGATGCGGAAACAGATATAACAGTGGGAGGAAAACCAGTAACAATACCAGAAGGAGCACAAATATCAGGAATAGAGGGAGAGTATGAAAGTGTAGATAATGGATTTGTAATATACATGCCAGATAGCGAAGAAGAAAAAATAACAGACTGGAGCGATGCAGAAGAAATACAAAAAACATATGACCAATTTGTATGGGTGCCAGTAGAAAATGCAGTACTAGATTTAAGTGGTAATTCAACAGCATTAGCAGATGATGCAAGTATAAAAGCAGAAGTACAAAAAGAAATAAAAGCAGGAAGATATCCAATGGCAATAAAGAAAGATGAAAATACTTATATAGGAGTATTATATCAATTTAGTGAAGAGACTATAGGAGAAAATCAAAAACAGGTAAAAGTAGAACCACTTAGTGATTGGGAACCAACATCAACAAATAGTGGAAGAAGAGAGCCGGATGTAGTTACAGATTATGACAATGATGAAACAAATTTAACTCAAATAAATGGTGTATTAGGAACAGGATATACAACAGCTGACCAATTTAATAGTGATTTGCAAACAGATTTTAAAAATATGATAATAAGAGTAGCAGAAAACAAAGGATTTTGGGTAGGAAGATATGAAACAAGCAAAATGAATGCAGAGCAAATATCTGTAATAAAAGGAACAAAAGATGGAATAAATAATGTCAACTGGTATAATATATATGCAAAACAGAAAAAATATTCAAGTCAAAAGTCATTAGGGACAATGCAAAGTAGTATGATATGGGGAAGTCAATGGGATCAAATAATGATATGGATGAAAAAAGAAGAAAATGAAAAGAAAAACTCATATTATGTAACAAATTCATTAGGAATGGGAAATTACGGAACAAGTGATGATACACAAAGCGGATTAGCAAATACAGGATTTGCTAAAGTAAAAAATGTGTTTGACCTAGCAGGAAATGTAAATGATTGGACCTTAGAGGCTAACAATACTAACCATCGAGTTATCCGTCGGAGGCAATTATAATAATACTTCTGCTAGTAACACTAGGACAGATAATCGCTACAATGGCGGTCCGGATAATAGCGGCAGCGACAATGGTTCACGAGCCACACTTTATTAGTAGCACTGAAACCTGTTAAAGCTTAATCTGAAATATGTGAAAAAATATGAATTTAGTATCGAAATAGGTAGGAAACAAATTTGGTTTAAGTGTCGGAAGGCACTTGAAAGCAAATTTGTTCCTACCGGACTAGTCCTACCGGACTAGTCCATATTTTTGGCTCAAAATATGGACTAGCTAAAAGAAAGGTGGGATTTTTCAATGAAATTCGCAAGTAGAATAGAAGAATTAAAAAATATAAATAAAGATAGAATAATGTTAGCAAGATGTGGAGCATTTATAATAGCGATAGGAGATGATGCAGTGTTCTTAAGTCAAATATTTGGATTTAAGTTAACATGTTTTAAAAGCCAAATATGTAAAATAGGAATACCTATTACATATATATTAAAGTACTTACAATTATTAGAAGAAAAAGGATATAGTTATATATTGTATGATTACAAAAAAGAAACAAAAGAGATAGTGGAAAAATGGAAATATGAAGGTATTAATAAAATAAAAATAAGAAATGAAATAAAATGTGAACAATGTCAATATTATATAGACCATAATGGATTATTTAATATAAGTATAGATGAATTTTTAAGAAACAAAAAGTATAAGGAAAAGGATGGATAATAAAAATGAATTAATATTAATACCTAAATATGAAAGATATATGCAATATATGATAGAAGTAATACTAAAAATGCCAAGAACAGAAAAATTTAATATAGGAAATGAATTTAAAACAGTAATGTATAAATCATTAGAAAATATATTATACATAAATAAAATACATATATCAAAAAGACTATATTATTTAAATATGGTAGATGCAGAACTAAATGTACAAAGAATGCTTATAAGAATAATGGAAAAAAATCGATGGATAGATAGTAAAAAATATAAAGTATCAATGGGATTATTATATGAAATTGGTAAAATATTAGGAGGATTAATAAAAGCATATGGCAAAATGGATAAAAAATGAATATTATAAAAAATTGACATATGATAATTTATTCAAAGCACATAAATTAGCAAAAAGAGGAAAAAGTTATAGAGAAGAAATTATAAAATTCAATTTAAAACAAGAAGAATATATAATGTATTTATATGAACAATTAAAAAGTAAAACATATAAACATGGAGGGTATAAAGTATTTTATGTAACAGAACCTAAACTAAGAAAAATAGAACGTTCAAGATATATTGATAGAATAGTACATACATTTTATGTAGAAAATTTTTTAAAACCATACTTCATGACTCAATTTATAAATGCATCATATGCATGCATAAAAAATAAAGGAATGCATAAAGCTTGTTTAGATTTGCAACAAATGATGAAACATTGCAAAAGAATATGGAATGAATATTATATTTTAAAAATGGACATAGCAAAATTTTTTCAAAATATAGATAAAGATATATTAATGAAAATATTACTAAAAAAGATAAAAGACAAAGACCTAATTTGGCTAACAAAAGAAATAATATACTCTAATAAAGGAAAGAAAAACTTGCCAATTCGGTTATAGCAATTAAAATATTATAGAAAGTATTATGTAGAAATGCTTATATTTCA
>CAKNJL010000001.1 GCA_930982035.1 uncultured Clostridium sp. | reverse complement strand
GAGATTTCAGTCTGATTTTTTACAGCCCAACCATCGATAACATACTAAACATTATAGTGTTATTAATATTGGCAGGAGTAACAATTGCGATGCTAATGGGAGATAATGGAATATTAACAAAAGCAACAGAGGCAAAAGATGACCAAGCAGATGCAACAGTAGAAGAAGCAGTAGCACTTTTATGGAATGAATATCAACTAGAAATAAAATCATTTAGTAATGAAAGAGTAGAAGAATCAACAAAAATAGCAAGTACAGAAATTACAAAGATACAAGGAGAAGAAACAGATTACTTAGCAACAACAGCAACAAGTTTTTGGGATTTTCTATTAACAGACAAAAAAGTTATAAATACTGACGGAATAGTAGATGTTCAAAAACTGACAGGACAAACATTAGATAGAGGAAATGGAACAGATGGAGTAACAGATGTATATAAGATAGAATTAAATGAGGAAACAAGTGAATATACTTTAAAATATTGTGTAAAAGTTGGAGAAGAAGAGAGTATATGGAATGTGACAGAAGAAGTAAATAGCAATGTAAAAGAATTAACAATTTATCTAGAAGAACCGACGACAATTCAATATGAGGAAGGAATGACATGGGGAGAATGGTTAGAATCAAAATATAATATAACAACGTTGTATAAAAATGATGATGGACGAATTTTTTATAATGAAGGAAAAGCATGTTTTATTTATTCAAATGAAGAAGAAGATATAGATATAAGGGATGTTATTTATTCACAAATTATAAATCCGCAATATGTTTATGGGATAGCGTCTGTCCCTCAATGAGAATATTATAAAACTTTAAAAATATATAATTATTAATTTTGAAATTATATGTCAATGGGGACGGAGATTTTGACAACATTGCTAATGACAATGTTGTCAAAATCTCCGTCCCCATTGACACTCATTGCCCCTCTCGTTTCTCCTCGTTGAAAATTAATTTTTTTTAGATTTTTTAATGAATTTTAAAAAAATAAATGATATAATGCAAAAGAAAGTAATATAAAGAGGAGAAAATTAAATTATGTATTATTTAAAATTATTTGATGAGACATTATTGACTTTTGAAATGAAAAGAGAACTATCTTTAAAAATATATGATATCAACATTGTTTCCAAAAACAGAAAAATATTTCCAGAACTACTTAAAGAAAAAATAGATAGTGAGACAATAGAAGAGTTTTTAAAACAGAGGATTGTTCCAAAAAACAGAGCATTTGTCCAAGAGATTCTCGAGTCACAAAATCTTAATTTAAAAGATACTAAAGGAATAATTGATGTATGCAAAGGATTGTCATTAAATGATTGTTATTGGGTAGTTGATAATGATAATCTTAAGTTTGATGATTTTAATTTATATGATAATGATTTTTCTACTACATTGTCACTTATAGCATTTACTGGATATACATCAAAAATTAAAGGTATCGCTACATCACCAGAGTTTACAACAAATGGAGCATTACCAAAAGCATGGAGAAGAATAGAAAATAAAATTTATTTATACAAAGGAAGTACTGAAGAATGGAATTTTTCTAATACAGGATATGAGCCTTATAGTGAATACTATGCAAGTCAATTAGCAAAAGCAATGAATATAAATGCTGTTCAATATGATTTAGACAAATGGAAAGGAATACTTGCATCAGTATGTCAGTTGTTTACATCAAAAGAAAGTTCATATATTCCAATTTGGCTAGCAAGCAACTCAGATAAAATAGAAGATATATATATATGGTGTTGCGATAATGGTTTTAAAGAAGAATTTGCAGACATGATATTGTTTGATAGTCTCATATTTAATCATGATCGTCATTTGGGGAATTTTGGAGTGATGAAAAATAATACAACAGGAGAATATACGTCTTTTGCTCCTATTTTTGATAATGGTGAAGGATTGTTGTCAAAGGGCAACATTAAAGCATTTGAAAGTAAAAAGAGTTTTGAAGAATATATAAAAAGCGATTCAGTTAATATTTCAAGTTATGGTGTTAATTATAAGGAGTTAGTAAGAGCTTTTTGTGGTAAGTCACAGATAGCTAAACTAAGGAAAGTATTAACCTTCAAGTTTAAAAAGCACAAACTTTATAACTTATCTGATAGCAGATTAGAATTACTTAATAATATGATAATTGAAAGAGCAAAGGAATTAATACTTGAAATTGAAAAAGTAGTTAATAAAAATTAAAAAATGAAAAGAGGAAAAATAATGTCAGATTTTGTTCATTTACATATACACAGTGAATATAGTTTATTAGATGGAGCAAATAGAATAAAAGACCTGCCAGTAAGAGCTAAAGAATTAGGAATGAAGGCAATGGCCATAACAGACCATGGAGTAATGTATGGTGCAATTGACTTTTATAAAGCCTGCAAAAAAGAAGGGATAAAACCAATAATTGGTTGTGAAGTATATGTAGCTCCGAGAAGTCGATTTGACAAAGAGCCAAATGTAGACAATCGCTATTATCATCTAATTTTATTAGCAAAAAATAATCAAGGTTACAAAAATTTAAGTAAATTAGTTTCAATAGGATTTGTAGATGGATATTATTATAAACCACGTATTGATTTAGAAGTACTAGAAAAATATCATGAAGGATTAATTTGCTTAAGTGCATGTTTAGCAGGAGCAGTTAACCAAGCCTTGTTAAATGGTCAAGAAGAAAAAGCTGAACAAGTAGCCTTATGGCACAAAAAAGTATTTGGAGAAGATTATTATATAGAAATACAAAATAATGGAATTCAAGAACAAGTATTGGCCAATCAAAAACTAGTAAAATTAGCAAGAAAGTTAGATATTCCATTAGTTGCCACAAATGATGCACATTATTTAAAAAGAGAAGATGCATATAATCATGAAGTCCTATTATGTATCCAAACAGGAAAGAGAATGAGTGACCCTGATAGAATGAGATTTGATACAGATGAATTGTATGTAAAATCTCCAGAAGAAATGTCAGAATATTTTAGTGCTTTTCCAGACGCCATAGAAAATACTGTAAAAATTGCAGACAAATGCAATGTGGAATTTGAATTTGGACATACAATATTACCGAATTATGATGTTCCACCAGAGTATCCAACTCATTATGATTTTTTCAAAAAACTTTGTGATGATGGTATCAAAAAAAGATATGGAGAAAACCCAAGTAAAGAAATATTAGAGAGAGCTGAATATGAAATAAGTGTTATTAAAAAAATGGGATATGTAGATTATTTCCTAATTGTATGGGATTTTATCCATTATGCAAAAACAAACAATATCTCAGTAGGACCAGGTAGAGGGTCAGGAGCAGGTTCTATAATAGCATATGCCATGGAAATTACAGATATTGATCCAATGAAATATGATTTACTTTTTGAAAGATTTCTAAATCCAGAAAGGATTAGTATGCCTGATTTTGATGTGGATTTTAGTGATACACATAGACAAGATGTAATTGATTATGTATCAAAAAAATATGGACATGACCATGTTTCACAGATTATCACTTTTGGAACAATGTCTGCAAGAATGGTTATTAGAGATGTAGCAAGAGTATTAGATGTACCTTATGCAGAAGCAGATACATTAGCAAAAATGATACCAAATGAATTACATATAACAATAAAAAAAGCTTTAGAGCAAAACATAGAGTTACGCGAAAAATATGAGAATGACCCACAAGTAAAAAACTTATTAGATATTGCAATGGGATTAGAAGGAATGCCAAGACAGGCATCAACACATGCTTGTGGAGTGGTTATCACAAAAGAGCCAGTAGATACTTATGTACCTTTGTATGTTAGAGATGGTCAGATTTCAACACAATATATAATGACAACATTAGAAGAACTTGGACTATTAAAAATGGACTTTTTGGGACTAAGAACTTTAACAGTTATCCAAGATACAATCCAAATGGTTGAAGAAGACAAAGGAATCAAAGTTGAATTTGACAAAGAAATGGCAGACCCTAAAGTATATAAATTGTGGCAAGAGGGAAAATCTTGTGGAATATTCCAATTTGAGTCACAAGGAATGACAAACTTCATGAAAGAACTAAAGCCAGACTGTTTAGAAGATTTAATAGCAGGTGTTTCTCTATATAGACCAGGACCAATGGATCAAATTCCAAGATATATAAAAGGAAAACAACATCCAGGGCATAATGAATATACACATCCAAGGCTAGAGCCAATTTTAAATGTAACATATGGTTGTATGGTATATCAAGAACAAGTTATGCAAATTGTACGTGATTTAGCAGGCTATTCTTTGGGAAGAGCTGACTTAGTAAGAAGAGCCATGGGAAAGAAAAAGCTAGATGTTATGGCAAAAGAAAGAGAAGTCTTTATAAATGGACAAGTAGATGAAAATGGAAATGTAATCGTTCCAGGTTGTGTAAGAAATGGAATAGATGCAGAATCAGCAAATAAAATATTTGATGAAATGGCAGAGTTCGCAAAATACGCATTTAATAAATCACATGCAGCTTGTTATGCAGTAGTAGCATACAGAACAGCATATTTAAAAGCATATTATCCAGCAGAATTTATGGCTTCTACATTAAATAGTTATCTAGGAAATTTAGATAAAGTTCCACAATATATTGATGAATGTAAAAACTTAGGAATTGAAATTTTAAAGCCAGAAATTAATAAAAGTAATACAAAATTTACAGTTGAAGATGGAAAAATTCGATTTGGATTAGGAAGTATAAAAAATGTAGGAACTACACCAGTAGACAATATTGTAAAAGAAAGAAATGAACATGGGGATTATAAAGGATTTACAGATTTTTGTGAAAGAATTGCAGATGATGCAGTTAACAAAAAATGTATAGAAAGTTTGATAAAAGCAGGAGTATTTGACAATTTCGAACAAACAAGAAGTACATTACTTGCATCTTTTGAAAGTATTGTAGACACAATACAAAGTGGTAAGAAAAAAGGATTTTCAGGACAAGTATCAATGTTTGACTTAGGAACAGAAGAACAAAAACAAGAAATGAATGAAAAAAAATACGTATTCGAAGAACATGAAGAAATGTCAGAAAGAGACTTATTGTCTACAGAAAAAGAAATGTTAGGAATATATATATCAGGTCATCCACTAGAAAAACTAAGAACTCAGATTGAAATGCAAACTAATATCAATACAATGAAAATGAAACAAATAGATGAACAAAATTCATCAATGCAATATGAAGGCGGAGAAGTAAACCTAGAAAAACCGAAATTTTCAGATGGAGATAAAGTAAAATATGCAGGAATTATTACATCTATAAAAAAGAAATATACAAAAAATAACAAAATTATGGCATTTGTGACAATTGAAGATTTATATGGACAAGCAGAAATAATTGTATTTGAAAATGCCTACATAAAAGCAGGTTCAAGTTTAGCAGAGGAAAATATTGTATTAGTAGAAGGAAGATTAAGTATTCGTGAAGATGATAGCACAAAAATTATAGCAAATGAAATTAAAGACTTTGGAGAACAAAAACGTAAAATTCTAGTATTAAATATTACTAATGCAGATGAAGAAGAAAAAAAGAAATTAAGAGGTGCTATAAAATATTTTAATGGGGACAAAAATAATATGCCTGTTTTCGTTAGAGTAGATGACGAAAACAAAAGTTGTGGACAGATGTATGTAACAGAAGATATACTAGAAGTCTTTAGATGGATTATTGGAAATGAAAATGTACTAATAAAAGAAGGATAATTGGAAAATGTCCAATTGTCCATCGGGGACGTTTCCATTTGGACATTTTAAGAATATTATTAAAAAACTTGCATATACATATATATAGGAATTAGGACAAAGGAGAAAAGGTATATGTTTAATGTTACAGTATTAAGATTAAAAGATATCGTAAAATATATTATATGCATATTTGTATTAATTTTATTGATATTCAGTATTACTAATTATTTTTCTGGGGCAAAAGAAAATACACAAGAAGTTACACAAAAAGTCGAAAATGTAACGAATCAAATATCTAGTCATAGTTTGTTATCATGTTTAGATGCTACACTACCAGTTGTAGCATCTATTCAACATAATGGAGAAGATGAAAAGAAAAAAGAAGAAATAAGTGAAAATGATATATTAAAATCTATGTTAGAAACCCAAATTAGTTCTATAAAAGGAATTCAAAGTATAGAAGAAAGTACAGAAGAACCTGAAAAAACAGAAGAAGAACAAAATGTAGAATTAGCAGAAACAGAGCAAGAAACACAAGTTATTACGAATAATCCAGTAGCTGAGAATTACAACGCACAATATGGAAATGTTAAAATAAAAAATCAAACAGATTATCAATTAACACAAGAAATGCTAACACCTGATATAACAATAGAAAACAAAAATATTTTAATATTTCATACACATAGTTGTGAAAGTTATACAGCAAGTGAACAATACCCTTATACTCCAACAGGAAATTTTAGAACAACAGATTTGAATTTTACAGTTACAAGAGTAGGTACAGAACTTACAACTCAATTACAACAATATGGATATAATGTTATACATGACACAAGTTATCATGATTATCCTTCATATAATGGGTCTTATACAAATTCTCTAAAAACTGTAGAAAGCCTGTTACAGACAAATCAATCTGATATAATTATAGATTTACATAGAGATGCAATAGGAAGTAGAAGTGATTATGCACCAACTGTAAAAATAGGGGATGAAGAATGTGCTCAAATTATGTTTGTTATTGGAACAAATGCAGGAGGATTATGGCATCCAAATTGGAATCAAAATTTGAAATTTGCAGTTAAAGTACAAGAAAAAGCAGAAGAGTTGTATCCGGGTCTATTTAAACCAATTATGCTTACAACTTCTAGATATAATCAACATACAGGGAAGTATGCTAATATCATAGAAGTTGGAGCAACAGGAAATACATTAGAACAATGTTTAACAAGTATGAAATATTTGGCTAAGGTAATGGATGAGATTATGAAGTAAAGGGAACAATTTGGCCTGGCATTAATAGCATTAAGCTAAGACTGGTGAAAGATTGCTACTATAAGGAAATATATAATATAAAATCATTCACAATTTTGTATAAGCTAAATTTTCAAAGAAATTCTAAAAGAAAAAAGTGTGCTCTTGCACTCAGACCCTCTCTTATCGAGAGTACCGTGCATATCCCACATTTTTTTCTTTAAGAATTTCTAATTCAAATTTAGATACGCAAAATCGTTCATTTTTTTATATTATATATTTCCTTATAGTAGCAATCTTTCACCAGTCTTAGCTTAATGCTATTAATGCCAGGTCAAATTGTTCAATTCTAAAAAAAATTTAGCAAATGCTTGAATTTTTTCTATCATAAAGATATAATAACGATAGAAATTTAAAAGAAAAGAGGTAATCATATGGCGAATGTTAGTTTAAATTTAAAAAATTCAGGAATTACACAAAAAACAATTTTAACATATAAGGAGCAAGTAGAAAATATACACAAAGATTTACATAGAAGAGCAAGTGATGAAAAAGATTTTGTTGGATGGCTAGAATTACCAACAAATTACGATAAGGAAGAATTTGCAAGAATAAAAAAATCAGCTCAAAAAATAAGAAAAGAATCTGATATTTTGTTAGTAATAGGAATAGGAGGTTCATATTTAGGAGCAAGAGCAGTAATAGAAGCTTTAACAAGTTCATTCTGCAACATGTTACCAGAAAACCAAAGAAAATATCCTCAAGTATTATATGTTGGAAATAACTTAAGTCCAAATTATATAAATGAATTAATTGAATATATTGGAGATAAAGATTTTTCAGTAAATGTTATATCAAAATCTGGAACAACTACAGAACCAGCAATTGCATTCAGAATATTCAGAGAGATATTAGAAAATAAATATGGAATTGATGAAGCAAGAAGCAGAATATATGCAACAACAGATAAAGCAAAAGGAGCATTAAAAACATTAGCACAAAATGAAGGATATGAACAATTTGTAGTTCCAGATAATGTTGGAGGAAGATATTCAGTATTAACAGCTGTAGGACTATTACCAATTGCAGTAGCAGGGATTGATATTGATAAATTAATGGCAGGAGCTAGAACAGCACAAGATAGATATAATGACCCAGATGTAAAATATAATGAATGCTATAAATATGCAGTAGCAAGAAATATTTTATATAAATTATATAGAAATACAGAAATATTAGTAAATTACGAACCCAAAATGCATTATTTTACAGAATGGTGGAAACAATTATTTGGAGAAAGTGAAGGTAAAGACCAAAAAGGAATATTCCCAGCAGGTGTAGATTTTACAACAGATTTACATTCAATGGGACAATATATCCAAGAAGGAAGAAGAAATCTATTTGAGACAGTTATATCAATAAAAACACCAGATTCAGATATAACAATAAATCCAGATGATGATAATTTAGATGGACTAAATTATTTAGCAGGAAAAGGTTTGGACTATGTAAATAAGAAAGCAATGGAAGGAACAATACAAGCACATGTATCAGGAGATGTTCCAAATATTGTTGTTGAGATAGAAAAACTTGATGAAGAAAATATAGGAGAATTAATATATTTCTTTGAAAAAGCATGTGCAATGTCTGGAAATATATTAGGAGTTAATCCTTTTAATCAACCAGGAGTTGAAGAATATAAAAAGAATATGTTTAGATTATTAGAAAAACCAGGATATTAATATGTCCAGTTGGCGGAGTGGAACGTTAGGGACGTGCTAAATCGTTCCACTTTGGTACGATTTAGCACGTCCCTAACGTTCCACTTATCGTTCTAGAAGGAGGAAAACATGATATATAAGGAAAAATTTAAAATAGGATTAAAAGATGTATGGGCAAAGGATGAGGTTAGTGACATTGCTATTTTAGAATACTTAGAAGATATTGCAGCATATCATTCTGATAGTGTAGGTATTGGGATTAGTACAACAGTGGATACACATTTGAACTGGTTGCTATTAGATTGGGAGGTAGAAGTATTACAAAGGCCTAGATATGGACAAGTTTTAGATATTCATACATGGTCTAGAGGAATAGAAAAATTTTATGCTTACCGTGATTTTGAAATATATGATGAAGAAAATAATTTATGTGTTATTGCTACATCTAAATGGTTATTGGTTGATAGTGGTACAGAAAAAATAGCAAGAGTACCTCAAGATATAGCAGATAGATATCATTCGGAAGTTGAAAAATGTGTTTTTAAAGATAAGAGGATTGAAAGAATAAAAGAGCCAAGTGAATATTTATGTGAGATGTCATATACAGCGAGAAGAAGAGATATTGATGTTATAGGACATATGCATAATTTATATTATTTATATTTGGCGTATGAAGCATTGCCAGAGGAAGAATATTCAAAAAGACCATTTAATCATATTAGGATACAATATAAAAATCAGATAAAATTAGGTGAAACTGTAATATGTAAATATGCAAAAGTAGATGGAGAAAATGTAGTGGTTATAAAAAGTGAGGATGATAAAACCTTGCATGCTATTATAAAATTGTCTAATAATAGATAAAAAATTATATCTCCAAATGTAATAGAATTGTTAGTTTGAGATATATTGAAAAGATTGTAACCAAAATGGATTAATAATAAAAACAATAAATGTATTAGATATTATTTAGAAAGGGGTATAATATGAATACAAAATATATTTTTGTAACAGGAGGAGTAGTATCAGGACTAGGAAAGGGAATAACGGCAGCGTCATTGGGAAGATTACTAAAGAATAGAGGATATAAAGTAACAATTCAAAAATTTGACCCATATATAAATGTAGACCCGGGAACAATGAATCCATATGAACATGGAGAGGTTTTTGTAACAGATGATGGAGCAGAAACAGATTTGGATTTAGGACATTATGAAAGATTTATAGATGAGAATTTAACAAAAAATTCAAGCATAACAATGGGGAAAATATACAAAAGTGTTATAGAAAAAGAAAGAAGAGGAGATTATCTAGGAAAAACAGTACAAGTAATACCTCATATAACTAATGAAATAAAAGAAAAGATTTATGGTTTTGAAGATACTGATACAGATATTGTGATAACAGAAATAGGCGGAACAGTAGGAGATATAGAAGGAGTATCAATTATAGAAGCAATTAGACAAGTTGGCTTAGAGAAAAACAAAGAAGATGTAGTATATATTCATGTTACATTATTACCATATATATTTGGTTCTAATGAAATCAAGTCAAAACCAACACAACATTCAGTAAAAGAACTTCAAGGTTTAGGGATAAAACCAGATATATTAGTTTGTAGAACAGAACAGGATATTCCAGACACAGTAAGAGAAAAATTATCATTATTCTGTAATGTAAGAAAGTCAAGTGTTATTCAAAATAAAACAGCAGATTGCTTATATGCTGTACCATTAATGCTAGAAGAAGAAGGCTTGGCAAGGGAAGTTTGCAATCATTTAAGACTAGAAAAATACATACCAAATAATGCAAAATGGGAAGAGATGATTGGAAAAATAAGAAAGATAGACAAAAATGAAATTGTAAATATTGGCTTAGTGGGAAAATACATAAAATTAGAAGATTCATATATTTCTGTTATTGAAAGCTTGTACCATGCAGGATTTGCAAACAATGTTAATGTAAAAGTTCATTTAATTGATTCTGAAAAAATAACAAGAGAAAATGTGGCTGAACAATTAAAAGGATTAAATAGTATAGTGATTCCAGGAGGATTTGGCGATAGAGGCATAGAAGGTATGATAGAAACAATAAAATATGTAAGGGAGAATAATATTCCATTTTTAGGTATTTGTTTAGGAATGCAAATGACAGTTGTAGAATTTGCAAGAAATGTTTTAGGAATCAAAGATGCAGATTCAGAAGAGTTTAATAAGGCAACTGAAAATCAAGTTATTCATATAATGGAAGAACAAAAGAAAGTTAATAAAAAAGGTGGAACAATGCGACTAGGAGCATATCCATGTATAATAAAAGAAAATACATTGGCACAAAAACTCTATGGAGAAACTGAAATATCAGAAAGACACAGACATAGATTTGAATATAATAATGATTATAGAGAAAGATTAGAAGAAGCAGGATTGAAGGTTTCAGGAACTTCACCAGATGGCTTATTAGTAGAAATGGTTGAAATAGAAAATCATCCATATTTTATAGCTGGACAATTTCATCCAGAATTAAAATCAAGACCAAATAGACCAGCGCCACTATTTGTAGGATTAGTAAAAAGTGCAATTAATACAAGATAGTAATTATTACGAATCGAAGAACCATTTCATAAAAGTATTTACAAAATTACTTTATATATGGTATAATTATTAAGTACTAAAGCAAATTAAAAGGTGGTAATTAATTATGGCAGTACTTATAGTAATATATATGTTAATACTAGTAATATTTGGACTTGTGGCATATGCAATTATGCAAATAAAATTGTTTGGAATGAAAGTAAAGGATTTTTGGGGATTTATTGAAGCCAACCAAATGTTAGATAGACTTTACATGTTTGCTAAACAATATGAAAGAATGACACCACAAGAACAAGTAATATATTTGTCAGAGGCAGAAAAAATATTCAAAGCATTTGATAAAGTGCCAGATGAATTATGGGAAGAAGAATATGATAAATACAAAGAAGTAGTAAATAAATATAATGACATTAGAATGTTGAGATGGTCATCAAACTAATTTTTATATAATAAAAAATCCAACTTAAACAGTTGGATTTTTTGTTGGATAGGAAACACTATGAAACCTTTTATTTTCAAAAGAAAAATTGCTGTTTCCTATTCAAATTACTTATTATTCCTCTACCTTTTTAGACTTAGATTTTTTATCTTCAGTCATAACTTCTTTAATAGCACCTAAACTACCTAATGCGCTAGTAGCTTCAAAAGGAATAAATACCTTATTAGCTTCACCATCAGCCACTTTTTCTAATGCCTCTAAAGATTTTAATTGAACTAATTTTTCATCAGGATCAGATTTTTTAATTGCATCATAAACCATTTGAATTTCTTTAGCTTTTGCATCAGCAACTTCTTTAATAGCTTGAGCCTCACCGACAGCTCTTCTAATTTGAGCTTCTTTATCTGCTTCTGCTTCTAATATAGCAGCTTGTTTTTTACCTTCTGCAATAGTAATTGCTGATTGTCTTTGAGCCTCAGCTTCTAGAATTAAAGCTCTTTTATTTCTTTCAGCATTCATCTCTTTTTCCATTGCATCTCTAACATCAGCAGGTGGCTCAATATCTTTAATTTCAACTCTGTCTATTTTACATCCCCATCTGTCTGTTGCTTCATCAAGAACAACTCTTAATTTTGTGTTAATACCATCTCTTGAACTAAATGTCTCATCTAAATCCATTTTACCGATAATATCACGAATTGTTGTAATTGCTAAATACTCGATACCTTTTTTCAAACTTTGAATTTCATAAACAGCCTTTGCAGGATCTGTTATTTGGTAGAATACAACAGTATCTATTGTAATTGTAACATTATCTTTTGTAATAACACTTTGAGGTGGAATATCCATTGTTTGTTGCTTTAAACTTACCACACTTCTTACATGGTCAAAAAATGGAATTATAATTGTAAGACCAGCATCAGCAACTTTATAAAATTTACCTAATCTTTCAATTATATATACCTCAGATTGTTTAACGATTTTTATTGACATAAATGCTATAACTAAAATAATAGCAAGTAATATTATTAAAAAAATCATAAAAACTTCCTCCTTTATTTTAAATTTAAACATCCTAATTTGAATTTTATGTTATATAAAAATTAGTTTTTAAACTAAATATATAAACTTTTTTTAAATATTTGTTTTTTATTTAAAGTCATATAATTTAAAGATTTTATACCATTTTCTATAAATAAAAAACCAGATATTTATTGTGCCATAAAAACTACTTTGATATAGGTTCAACAATTGCTCGAACACCATCTATTTTTGAAATTTTAACTTCTGTTCCTTTTTCAATATTAGAACCATTTATACCTTCAGCTGACCAAACTTCTCCATCAACTTTTATTTGACCAACACCATTTATAGAATCAATGTCTTTAATAACAATAGCTTTTTTTCCTATAATTGAAAAGGCATTTGTTTTTTCGGTTTTATCTGTGTCTTTTGATACAAATTTTTTTACAAAAGGTTTTGTTACTAAGATTAATAGTGCAGAAAGAACCACAAATACTGATGTTTGGATTATTAAGTTGTCAGTAAAGAAACTAACACACATTGTAATTAATCCTGAAACTCCTAACCAAAAAACCAAGAATCCAGTTGTTATAATTTCAGCTATAAAAAATATTCCAGAAGCAATTAGCCAAAATTGCCACATAATAAAATCCTCCTTTTTTAAACTCACTAACTATATTATACTATAAATTTCAAGAAAATGGAAGAGTTTTTAAGAGAATTCCTTGGGAGGGACTGAGGGGACGGTCCTTGAATCCCTGTTTTTAGGGATTCAAGGACCGTCCCCTCAGTCCCTCCCAAGGAATTCTCTCAAAAACTCTTGTAATTAATCACAAAAAATGATATAGTAATAAAGAATTCAACAAAAGAAAATTTTGTAGCTTGATTAAAGCGAAAGGAATGATAGATACTATGGAAAAACTAGAAAAGATAAATTTAAAAAATCAAAAAGGAATAACATTAATAGCATTAGTTGTAACAATAGTAGTATTATTAATATTGGCAGGAATAACTATAAATATGGGGACACAAAGTATAAAAGATTCACGAGAAGATACTTTGTTAAGTGAGTTAGGAATGGTACAAAATGCGGTACTGCAGAGAAAAACGAAGATAGATTTAACAGATGAAACAGATGAAGCATACCCAGGAGATAAAATTGATATTGCTACAGTAAATAGTGTAATAGCAGAGATTAACAGCCAACAAACAGGAGAAGATATAGAATTAAAAGATAACAGTGCGGGTAAAGAAAACAATTATTATTTATTAACAACTTCAAATAATGGTTTAAACAATTTAGGAATAACAAAATCAGAAAATGAATATATAGTAAATTATGAGACAGGAGAAGTAATAAATTCTACAACCAAAGTAACAGAAAGTGGGAAACCATTATATATTTATGCCAAAGAAGTAAACTAAAACTTTTATACAATAAATCTTATACGTACGAGGAGGAATGTTATGACAGAAAATTTAAAAAAGAAAATATTAGAACTGGAGATATCGGAAGAAAAAATTTTATTTGATGAACCAATGTCAAAACATACTACTTTTAAAGTCGGGGGACCAGCAGAATGTTACATAAAAATTGATGATATAAAAGATTTAAGAAATATATTAAAATTTGCAAAGAATAATGATATTAAAATAACTGTACTAGGAAATGGAAGTAATGTATTAGTATTAGATGAAGGAATAAAAGGAATTGTATTAAATATTAGATTTAACAAAATGGAAATGATAAACTTTGATGGCAAAATTTATGCGAATATTGGAGCTGGTGTCAAAATTTCAATTTTTGGACATCTTCTTTTAAAAAATGAAATTACAGGATTTGAAGAATTATCAGGAATTCCAGGAACAATAGGGGGAGCAGTTAGAATGAATGCTGGAGCACATGGTAAAGAATTCAAAGATATAGTAAATACAGTTACTTGTATGGATTATGATGGTAATATAAAGCAATTTGAAAATAAAGACATGGAATTTGATTATAGAAGAAGTATGTTAAAAGATAAAAAATATATTGTACTAGAAGTTGGAATGCAATTTGAAAAGGGAACAGAAAAAGATATAAGGCAAAAAATGGAAGAGTATGCAACATATAGAAAAGAAAAACAACCAATAGAATACCCTAGTGCAGGGAGTACATTCAAAAGAGGAAGTGATTATATAACAGCAAAACTAATAGATGAAGCAGGCTTAAAAGGATTTAGCATTGGAGGAGCAGAAGTTTCTGAAAAACACGCAGGATTTATAATAAACAAAGGAAATGCAACTGCAAAAGATATTTTAGAATTAATAGAATACGTAAGAAACAAAATATATGAAAAATATAATAAAGAAATAGAATTAGAAATTGAAATTATAGGAGAGAATTAAGATGAGCGGTTTTATGCACTGGTTTAAGTCAAGTACAAAAATAAAAAGATGGATATTTTTAATTTTAATAGGAATAATATTGTGTTGTTATGGAATAGCGGAAATATTAGTATTAAAGGAAATATCTTTTGAACAAGTAGGAAAAGTAGTTGCAATCTTTGTAGTAGGGTTTGTAGCAATAGTAATAGGATTAATATACATAAACAAGAGGACATTAGAAGTTCTAATCGAATCTACAGATGAAAGAATGGAAAACAAAAAGAATGTAAACATAAATTCATTGATTTTCAACAAAAAGGTATATGACAAAGGACCTAATATTGTAGTTATAGGAGGTGGAACAGGATTAAATACAGTACTTTCTGGTTTGAAAAACTACACTAGTAATTTAACAGCAATTGTAACAGTATCAAATTATGGTGAAGAAATTACAAATTCAAGAAGAGAATTGCAAACATTACCACTTGGTGATATAAAAGATAGTATAGTAGCTTTATCGGAAAAAGAAGAAACAGTAGAAAAATTATTTAATTATGAATTTAAAAGAGGAAGATTAAGTGGTCTAGAATTTTCAGATATATACTTTTTGGCTATGAAAGAAATAAATGGTAATTTTGAAGATTCAATAATAAAAAGCAATGAAATTGTTAATATGATAGGAAAAGTTATACCAGCTACTTTAGATGAAATGAAGATAACAGCAGAGTTAGCAAATGGATATATAGTAGAAGAAAAATCTAGAATACCGGAAGTAGTTTCTGAAAAACTAACAAAAATAAATAGGATAACAATAAGTCCAGCAAATTGTAAACCAGCACCAGGAGTAGTGGAAGCCATAAAAAAAGCAGATTGTATCATTATAGGGCCAGGAAGTTTATATACAAATGTAATACCAAATCTTTTGATAAATGGAATAAATAAAGCAGTAAAAGAAAGCACAGCAATAAAAGTATATATAAGTAATATAATGACAGAGCCAGGCCAAACAGATAATTATAGTGTAGCAGATCACATAAATGCAATAATTGAGCATTGTGGACAAGGAATTATAGACTATTGTATATATGATACAGGTGAAATTATACCAGAATTTATAAAAAAATATAATTTAGAAGGGCAAGATATAGTAGAGCAAGATGTAGAAAAAATAAAAGGAGTAAAATTTTTACAAAGAAACTTGTCAATGGTAAATAGTGAATACATAAGACATGACCCAAGTTTAGTTGCAGGCTCTATAATTGAACTAATTTGTGATGACTTAAAATACCAAGATAAGCAAAATGATCCACAATATTTAATGTTAAATACAAAATTACAAGAAGAAAAAAGAATTAACAAAATAAAAAAAGCAGAAGAAAAGAAATATAAAAATGGAAAAAAAGAACCTAAAAGAGTAAAAAGAGGAAAAAGCAAATTTAGTAATAAATACAGAGAAAGAATTGAATCAATTAGAGAAGCAGATGAAAAAGCAAGAAGAAAGACAGAAAGAGAAACTACAAAAAGAAATGAAAATTATGTACATACAAAAGGAGATAAACAAATAAAATCTTCAAAAATGAAAAACTTTGGAAACAAAGGGAGAAGAACAAAAACTAAGCAAACTAAATAAAATCAAAATAGATAAATAAGAAATTTCTAATGCTAGAATTTCAATTATTGTATTATTTAGTATCTAAAAAATTAAAAAATACATAGATTTAAAACAATAAAATATTTTAATAAGTGTTAAGGATAATGAACTAAAAGTTCACTATATAATATAAAATTTTAATAAAAAAACGGAGGATATTATGAAATTTACAAAGGAAAATTTAAATTTAGAAACGGGAATTGATAAGGAATGGGTAATTACTAATGGAATAGGAGGTTTTGCATCTTCTACAATCATAGGAGCAAATACTAGAAAATATCATGGATTATTAATAGCAACATTAAATCCACCAGCTAGTAGATTTCTAGTTCTATCAAAACTAGATGAATCACTAGAAATAAGAGGGAAAAAATATGATTTATATACAAATATATGTGAATCATTTATTTCTCATGGATACAAATATCAAGAAGAATTTGAAAAAGATTATTATCCAACATTCAAATATAATGTAAATGGAGTAGAAATAGAAAAAAGTATATGCATGGAATATAACCAAAATACAGTAGGTGTACACTATAAAATAAAAAACGGAAGATATAAATCAAAACTTACATTAGCACCAATTGTGAATTTTAGAGATTTCCATACGATGAATACAGGACATCATTTTAACATAAGACAACAGGTAAATGATACAAAAGTAAAACTAGTAATTGATGAAAAATCACAAACACCAGTATATATGAATCTATCAGAAGGAAAATATATTATTCATGATAATGATACCTTCAACAATATGTTTTATGTAGAAGAAGAAAAAAGAGGATTTTATCCAGAAGAAAATCATGCTGTACCAGGTGTGTACGAAGTGGAAATAAAAGCAAATGAAGAAAAAGAAATTTCTTTTGTATGTTCTTTAGAAGAAAATATAGAAGAAAAAGACGTAAAAGAATTAATGGAAAAAGAAATTGCAAGAATAGATAGAGAAATCGAAAAAACAGGATTGATACCTGAAAAAGAAAAGAAGACAAAAAAAGAATTAAACGAAGATGAATTAACAAAAACATTTTTAAAAGCAATTGATAATTTTATAGTATATAGACCAAACTTTAGATTACATACAATAATAGCAGGATATCCATGGTTTTTAGACTGGGGAAGAGACACTCTAATTGCATTTGAAGGACTATTATTAGTTACCAAAAAATTTGATATTGCAAGAGAAGTATTATTAACAATGGTAAGAGACATAAAATATGGATTAGTACCAAATGGATATTCTGGATTTGATAATAGACCACTATATAATAGTGTAGATGCATCTTTACTATTATTTGAACAAGTGCAAAAATACCTAGAATATACAAAAGATTACAAATTTATAAAAGAAAAAATTTATCCAAAATTAGAAGATATCATAAAAAACTATGTAGAAGGAAACAATGTAGATGGAAACAACATCTATCTAGATAAAGATGGATTAATAGAATCAGGAACAGACGAAACACAAAATACATGGATGGATGCAAAAGTAGGTAATATGGCAGTAACACCAAGAAATGGAAAAGCAGTAGAAATAAATGCCATGTGGTATAATGCAAATATGATAATGGCAAACTTAACATTAAGAATAGGAGACTTATTGCAAATAAAAAAATATAAAGACCTAGCAAAGAAATGTAAAAAAACATTTGAAGAAAAATTTTATAACCCAGAAACAAAATGTCTTTATGATGTATTAGGAGATGGAAAAATAAGACCAAACCAATTATTTGCACTAAGTTTAACACATCCAATAATAGACCCTGATTCAGAAATAGCAAAAAACATAATAACAGTAGTAGAAAAGAAATTATTAAACAATTATGGTCTAAAAACGCTAGCCAAAGGTGAAGAAAACTATGTAGAAGTATATGAAGGAGACAGCTTCAAAAGAGATACAAGTTACCATCAAGGAATTACATGGCCATGGCTATTAGGATTATATTATGATGCACTTAGAAATATAAAAGACAAAGCAAAAGAAGAAGAAAAAGAAGAACTAGAAAATAAGATACAAAAATTTGTAGACAAAACTAAAAGAACATTCAAAAAAGAAATTAATGAAAACGGCTGTATAGGAAGTATATCAGAATTATATGATTCAGCAAAACCACAACTACCAAAAGGAGCAATAGCACAAGCATGGAGTGTAGCTGAAATATTTAGAATTATAATGGAACATTAGGGACGGGCCAAATCGTTCCGAAGGATAACAATAGCGGTTTTTTATTCTTCATACTCATAATATTAAAACCGAGTTATTGTTCGGCGCCAAATTTTACAAAGTGAAATTTGTGTGCAATGTTTGATATTTTGGAAAAGTCGAAGATTTTTCTAAATTGGAACGAAAGGGAAGACCTAAAAAACGAAAGAAGGTAAAAACATGAGAATATTAGGAATTGACCCTGGATTTGCAATAACAGGCTATAGCATTATTGACTATATAGGGAATAAATTTCATTTAGAAACATCAGGTGCAATTTTAACAGAAGCAAAAACATCTTTTCCATTAAGATTAGAAAAGATAAATAAAGAATTAGACAATATAATAAAAATGTACAAACCAGACGCAATGGCTATAGAAGAATTATTTTTTAACAATAATGCAAAAACAGCAATCAATGTAGCACAAGCAAGAGGAGTGATACTAGTAACAGCAAGACAAAATGATTTGAATATTTATGAATATACACCACTTCAAGTAAAACAAGCTGTTACAGGTTATGGCAGAGCTGACAAAATTCAAGTTCAAAGAATGGTAAAAATGATATTAAATACAGAAAAATTACCTAAGCTAGATGATATTACGGATAGCATGGCAATGGCGATTTGCCATGCACATTCATCTAAATTTGCACAAAAATTATGAGCTATTAGGGACGTGTCAAATTGGACATTTTTTGTCCAAAAGGGACAGGTCTTAAGATATTATAATATAAAATAAGCTATTAGAGGCGTATCAAACTAGATGATTTTTGTCAAAAAGGAACAGGACTTAAGATACCATGAATATAAAATAAGTTATTAGGGATGTGTCAAGTTAGAGAACTTTTGCTTAAAGGTGATAGGGGTAAAACATTATAATACAAAATAGTTAAAATTGAGAGTTGGGACCTGTCCCTTTTGGACAAAAAATGTCCAATTTGACACGTCCCCAACGTTCCAGAAAGGAATATAATAAAATGAAAATAGAAGATTTAGAAAAAGAATTAAATAATGGAATCTTAAAAAGCATTTATTTATTATATGGTGAAGAACTATTTTTATTAGAGAATGTATTAAAAAAGATAAGAAATCTATTTGGCGAATGTGTTAAGGGAATAAACTATATACAAATAGATGATACAAATATTGGAGAAATTATATCTGACATAGAAACTCCAGCTTTTGGATATGCAAAAAAATTGATAATAGTTAGAAATTCAGGAATACTAAAAAAAGAAGGAAAGAAAAAGAATGTAGAACTAACTAAAATAAAAGATAGACTAGCAGAATATATAGAGAAAAATAGTAAGCTAATCAAAGAAAGTGTAGTGCTAGTATTTGTAGAAGATGATGTAGATAGTAGAATCAAATTGTTCAAGACTATAGATAAATTTGGAACTGTATGTAATTTTGAATATCAAAAACCTATACAAATAGAAAAAAGAATGAAGGCTATTTGTAATGCTTATAAAGTAAAAATATCAGATGCTAATTTAAGATATTTTATAGAAACTTGTGGTACTAATATGCAGAAATTGATTAATGAAATAAGAAAATTAATTGAATATGCTGGGGAAAATGGTACAATCGAAAAACAAGATATAGATAGTTTATGTATAAAAAAATTGGAGAGTGTAATATTTGATTTAACTGATAATTTAGGAAAAAAGGAAACTAATAAAGCTTTACAAGTATTAAAAAATTTGATATATGCAAAAGAACCTTTGCAGAAAATACTAATAACATTATATAATCACTTTAAAAGATTGTATCTTACAAAAATGGCTTTGAAAGTTAATAAAGATATTGTTACGAGTTTAAATTTGAGACCTAATCAGGTTTTCTTGGTAAATAAATATAAAATGCAATCATCATATTTTAAAGAAAATGAATTAAAGGAAATTTTACAAAATTTAAGAGATTTAGATTATAACTATAAAATAGGATTGATTGATTTACAAGTAGGATTGGAATCTATACTTTGTAGGTATTGTTAAATTTTCATGTATAATAAATCCCAATTTTGCTAAAAATAACTGTAAGATATTTTTTAGTAAAGGTGATTTTTTATGAAATTAAAAAATAAAAGAAAAATAATATTTATTTCTATAATATTTTTTGTTGTGATAGGAATAATGTTTTATATATTTTTAAAAAATGATGAAGTAGAAGCATTATCAAAATATGGATCAAGAGGAGATGAAGTAGTACAAATACAAACAAAATTAAAAAGATGGGGATATTATAATGGAAATATAGATGGAATATATGGAAGCCAAACCCAAGAAGCTGTTAGATATTTTCAAAGAAAAAATGGATTAACAGTTGATGGGATTGCAGGCCCAGCTACATTAAAAGCTATGGGAATATATAGTTCTTCATCTGGCTCATCATCATCTTCTACAAGTAATTCAAGTAATGTTAATTTGTTGGCAAGGCTGATATATGGTGAGGCTAGAGGTGAGCCATATACAGGTCAAGTAGCAGTAGGAGCAGTTGTAATGAATAGAGTGAAAAATAGTTCATTTCCTAATACAGTATCTGGAGTAATCTATCAATCTGGAGCATTTGACGCAGTAAGAGATGGACAAATAAATTTAACACCTGATTCAACAGCAAAAAAAGCGGCCCAAGATGCTATAAATGGTTGGGATCCAAGTTATGGTGCTATATATTATTTTAATCCATCAACAGCAACAAATAAGTGGATATGGTCAAGACCAATGACAGTAACTATAGGAAGACATAGATTTTGTAAATAGATATGATAAAGTATTATAAAATACAGTTTTTATATGTAGAGATTTAGCTCAATAGGATATTATTGGAAAATAATTGTGAATTATGATAATAAAAATATTAATATAAATTAAAGAATTTCTTAGAGTGAGATACTCTAAGAAATTTTTTTCTGTCTAAATTTTATCAATAAAATATATTAAAGTCAATAAAAAATATAAATTTAAAAATAAAGTAATTTAACATTAGCATATAAAAAATAATAAGTTGCTAGAGACCTAATATGATTAGAAATGCAGTAATATCAAAGATCTTTTGCTTTTAATTTTTTCTTAGAGTATCTCAATCAAGGATATTATAAAGAAGCAAAACGCTATAATATCTCGAGTTATTTCTACAAAATATATAATAAAGAGTGATAGGTAGTAAAACTTTTTGAAAGCTATATGTTAATTACATATGAAATAAAATGGAGGTGAACTAAAGAAAAATGAGCAAACTATATAAAATTGCGAATAATTAAAATATACTAAGAAATACATAAGAATAAGAAGGGAATGATAAAAATGAAAGATTTTAATTCTAATAGAAAAGGTATTACTTTAATAGCATTGGTGATCACTATAGTGGTCTTGCTAATACTAGCTGGAGTAACGATAGTGACACTAATGGGGGATAACCGGAATAATAACAAAAGCACAAGAGGCAAAGACAGAGACAGAAAAATCTAAAGAAGATGAATTAAGAAGATTAACATCATTGGAAGCAAGTATAAATTTAGAAAATTATCCATATACCGACAAAAACGGAGATATTGCAACAATTCCTGCAGGATTCGCAGTATCGCAAGTAGAAGGTGAAAATATAATTGATGATGGATTGGTAGTAATTGATAAAAATGAGAATGAGTTTGTATGGGTACCAGTAAGCAATAGTAGTGATTTTAAAACTTATGCAGGATATAGTAGTGGTGAATTACAATCATCAGTTTGGGATAATTGTGAAGAACCTTATTTAAACGGATATGAAAACGAACAAATCGAATATGAAACAATGAAAAATAGTGTGTTAAAATATAATGGATTTTATGTAGGTAGATATGAGGCAGGAACAACAGCTGAAAGTGGAACAGGAATAAGAGGAAATTTAATAATTAAACAAGGAGTTAATGTATACAATAATATAATTTGGGGAAATAGCATGACAGATGCAACAGGAGGAGCAGTTGAAGTTGCAAAAGGATTGTATTCAAAAGAAAATAATGTAACAAGTACATTAATATATGGAGTGCAATGGGATGCGATAATGACATGGATAGACCCAAATTATAAAACAGGAAATTGTGATACTAATATATCATTTGTAACAAATTCAACAGGAAAAGGAAATTATTCTGGAATTTTAGCCAAAACTGGTTCAAATAAAGATTATGCCATAAAAAACATATATGATTTAGCCGGAAATGTAAGAGAATGGACAATGGAATCTAACAACAATAGTAATAGAATTGGTAGAGGAGGCAGTTTAAGTAATACAGGCCTTTACGGACCAGTTTCTAGCCGTAGTGTGTATGACACCTCTTTTAGTCATGATAATGTTGGTTTCCGTGTTACTATCTATATAAATTGAACAACACGCTAATGCGTGCTCAAAATGAAAAAAGCAAGAATCCAAAATGCAAAAAGAGAAAGAGGAAAATAAAAGTTGGTTAGCCAGAATAAAAATAGTGTTAAAAGGAAGCTTTTTTACTGACTAACCACCAGTAATTTTCTATATATAGTGGTATTGCTAATCCTAGCGGGAGTAACAAATAGCGACATTTACAGGAGACCAACGGAGTTATAGCAAAAGCACAACAAGCAAAAACAGTATATTCTAGTATTTCAGCAATGATTAAGAACGAATATACTTTTTTCTTTTTTTATTCTGGAAAGGAATTGTTTTGCTAATATTAGTAGTAGGAGTAACAATTGCAATATTTGTTGGTGACAACCGGGATTTTATCTAAGGTAAATGAACAGAAGAAGAGAAATAGATGAACTAAGAAAACTAACGTAAGCTGAAAATGCTATACATCTCGAAAATTACGAATATGCCGATATAAGTGGTAAAAAAATAAATATACCAGCTCCGAAATGTCTAATTTTTATAAAAAACTTCCTTGCTTTTGAAATACACATATGTTAAAATTCATATAACAAATAAAAATGAGTTGAGATTAACAAATGAAAGAAATTGTAATAGGAGAAAGTGATTTCAAAGGGGACTTGTAAGAGTCCAATTGGGGACGTTTCTGTTTTGGACAAAATATTCAAAGAGGTAAGATATGATAAATTTAGAAAAAGATGTAAAATATATAAAAGGAGTTGGACCTAATAGAGTAAAACTATTAAACAAACTAGGAATATACACATTAAAAGACCTAATAACATACTATCCAAGAACCTATGAAGACAGGAGTAAACCAAAAAACATAATAGAATGTGTAGATGGTGAAGAAGTACTAATAGAAGCATTTGCAAGTGGAATGGTAAGTGATGTAAGACTCAGAGGGAAAACTATGCAAAAATTAATAATAAGAGACGAAACAGGAGTAGCAACAGCAATGTGGTTTAATCAAAGTTATTTAAAAAGCAAATTCACACCAGGGAAAAAATATACTTTTTATGGAAAAGTAAGTAATAACTTTGGAAAGATAACAATTATGTCACCTGTTTTTGACGAAGAAGGAAAGACATTTAATACAGGAAAGATAATTCCAATATATCCTTTAACATTTAATTTATCACAAAATACAATCAGAAAAATAATGGAAAATGCAATTAAAGAAATAGACAATCAATTAGAAGAAACTTTACCAGAATATATTTTAAAAGAATATAAATTAGAAGGAATAAATGAAGCAACAAAAAGCATACATTTTCCGAAAGAGTTTAAGGATTTTAACACAGCAAGAAATAGGCTTGTTTTTGAAGAGTTACTAACTATGCAGTTAGCTCTATTAGAGTTAAAAAATAGTTATATAAATGAAGAAAAAGGAATTCAATTTAGTAAAGAAGCACATATGTCAGACATTATCAATAAATTGCCATTTAGATTGACAAATGCACAAAGAAGAGTTTTAGAAGAAATAGATAATAACATGGAATCTGATAAACCAATGAATAGATTATTACAAGGGGATGTAGGTTCTGGAAAAACAGTTATTGCAATGTGTGCAGGATATAAAGCAGTAAAATCTGGATATCAAGTTGCAGTTATGGCACCAACAGCAATACTTGCAACACAACATTTAGAGAACTTTAAAAAAATATTTGATGAACTAAATATTAGATGTGAGCTATTAATTTCAGCAATGACAAAAAAGAATAAAACAGAACTATTAGAAAGATTAAAAAATGGTGAGATTGATATAGTAATAGGAACACATGCTTTACTCCAAGAAAATGTAGAATTTAAAAATTTAGGATTAGTAGTAACAGATGAACAACATCGTTTTGGTGTAAAACAAAGAACAACAATTGTAGAAAAAGGACAAAATCCAGATGTGCTAGTAATGACAGCAACACCAATCCCAAGAACATTGGCATTAATATTGTATGGTGATTTGGATATTTCCATCATAGATGAATTACCTCCTAATAGAAAAAAAATAGATACATTTGCAGTAACAAAAGGAATGGAAGATAGAATAAACAACTTTATAAAAGTACAGTTGAAAGAAGGTAGACAAGCATATATCGTCTGTCCATTAGTAGAAGAAAACGAAGAATTAGATTTGAAATCTGTAGAAAAATTATACGAAAAATGTAAAACAGAAACATTCCCAGAATATAGAGTTGAATATATACATGGAAAAATGAAAGCTAAAGATAAAGACGATATTATGATGAGGTTCAAAAATAAAGAAATTGACATATTAATTTCAACAACAGTAATTGAAGTTGGGGTAGATGTTCCAAATGCAAATATTATGGTTATAGAAGATGCACAAAGATTTGGGCTAGCACAATTACACCAGTTAAGAGGAAGAGTAGGTAGAGGAGAGTATAAATCATATTGTATACTAAAATATGAAGGTAAAGGTGAAACAGTAAGAAAAAGAATGAAAGTTATGTGTGACACAAATGACGGATTTATTATATCTGAAAAAGATTTAGAATTGAGAGGCTCTGGAGACTTTTTTGGAACATTACAACATGGAATCCCTGAATTCAAAATTGCAAATTTATTTGAAGATATGAAAATTTTAAAATTAGCACAAGCAGTAGCAATTGATATAATAGAGAAAGACCCTAAATTAGAAAAAGAAGAAAATTCAAAATTTAAGGAATTGATAAAAGATAAATTTACCAAAAGGATAGAAATATAAAAAGTTGACATAAACTTGAATTAATACGAAAATTGTAGTATAATTTAGATATGTCATTTTGACATTTGTAGAATTAAGAAAAGAAAGTAAAGCACGGGGAATTATAGCCCAATTAGGACTTTGCAGGACCCTAAAAGGAACTCACATTATAAAAGAGTTAATAACAGGTAAAAAGTCAATGGAATTATTGACAGATTTAGAAATCGAACAGATTGTAGATTCGTGGGAATCAAGATACTGCATACCTATAGCATTACTTGATCAAAATAAAAATATTGACGACATCAGTTTGGAAAAAGGAGCAGAAGAAACAGAAAAGGATTATAGAAGGAGAAAAGTCATCTTGATAGGAGACTATATAAAAACGATGTGTAGTTGAAAATTGATTTTGTCATGAGTTAGACGTTAAGGTTAATCTTAACGTCTATTGACTTTTTTATAAAAAAATATTAATATATATCTATAAAATAAAAAAGGATGTAGATATAAATGTTTCAACTTATAATAAAATTGATTGGATTATTAATGATTTTAGCCGGAGTTATCTTAATATATGATGCTAGAATAATAACTAAAAAGTTTTTTGGATTTGGAGACCAAAATGAAGGTAGTAATGGGTTAAAAATTATAGGTTTTATATTATCCATAATTGGAGCACTGGTAATATATTTTTCAATGTAAAATTTTAAAAAAACTATTGACAATGAAAACATATTTGTGCTAATATATTTATGTTAGTTAATAAATATGCGGATGTGGCGGAACTGGTAGACGCGCTGGTCTTAGGAACCAGTGCCAACGGCGTGGGGGTTCGAGTCCCTTCATCCGCACCAATGACGTTTCTGTTCGAACTAATAGAACAGAGTTGATACAAAATCAATCAGAAAATGAAATCTGGTTGATTTTTTTGTTGTCTAAAAACAATATTAAAATCATCCAAACGAAAGGATGGTGTGAAAAAATGAAGATTATTAAGCAAGAATTACAATTTGAGAAATGTCTAAAACAGAGAATTGAATTTATATGTGAATTTTCTAAAATTACTCCTACTTTTATAAATGGTAGCATTAGAAAATTAGAAAAAACTAACCTTACATATATTGAACCACATAGAGTTATTATTAAAAATATTACTTTTTTAGTTTTTAATTACTCAAATGATGTGTATATTTCAAATTTGACTAAAAAGATTAAACTATCAGAGTTAGAAGAATATTTGAAAAACATATAATTGTAAATAATTGACATTTCCTTAAATCGTGATATAATATAGGCAATTGATTATGTATAGTTGTTCGTAAAGAACTATACAATTACGTGTACTTTGAAAAATTTATATTATATTACAATTATATTGTATTTTATTTTGTGATAAACGGATTTAAGAGATGTCAATGGTACTCGTATTGTACTTTGATGTCTCTTTTTTGTTAGATTGGAGGTAAAAAATTGAACGAAGAAAAGAAAAAATGTGGGTTATATATGAGAGTATCAACAGAAGACCAAGCTCGTGAGGGATTTAGTTTACCAGAGCAAAAAGAACGATTAGAGTCTTTTTGTAAATTTAAAGGTTATGAAATAGTAGACTATTATGAAGACGCTGGAATAAGTGCTAAAACTGGTAATCATAGACCAGAATTTGAAAGATTAAAAGCTGATATTAAAGCTAAAAAGATAAATACTATTGTTGCTCTAAAGCTAGATAGAATAACTAGAAGTATTTATGACTGGGAAAATTTAATGACTTTTTTAGATGAGAATAATGCTTATTTAGACTGTGTTAATGATGAAATAAATACTACAAGTGCAAATGGCAAAATGATTTCAAGACTTTTAATGAGTGTAAGTCAAAATGAAATTGAGAGAACTAGCGAAAGAACTAAAGTTGGTTTAGCAGGTGCAATTAAATGTGGTCATATTCCCCATATTGCTCCATTAGGATATAAGCATGAAAATAAGAAATTAGTAATTGATTATTCTACTAAAGACATTGTAGTTAGAATATTTGATTTATATTACAATGGCTATTCTTATCAAAAAATAAGTAATTTATTTAATGAAGAAAAAGTATTAGGAAAAGATAATTGGAGAGATTCCACTATTGTTAATATTCTTGAAAATGAAATATATAAAGGAGATTTTGTTCACGGTAAAAGAACGAAACACCCTACCTATTATGAAGATGTAGTTGAGCCTATTATATCTAAAGAAATGTGGGAAGATTGCCAAGTACAAAAAAAGAAAAATTCAAGAAGTTATAAAAGAACATTGACATATTTATATTTACAAAAATTAAAATGTCCTAAATGCAATCGAATATTAGGTGGTAAAGCTACTACAAAGAAAAATGGAAATACCTACTTTTACTACTATTGTAATGACTGCAAAATCGAATTCAAGGAAAAAGTTATAAATGATTACTTTAGTCTATTTATAGATGAATTAACAGAATATGACTCTGTTGTAAATCAGTTTTTCTTACCTATGATAAAGCAGAAGTTTGATGAGCCTAAAGAACAATTAGAAAAAGAAATAAATGAACAGAAAAATAGACTTGAAAGAATTAAAAAAGCCTATATCAATGGAGTTTTTGAGTTAAAAGAATATAACGAAGAAAAGAAAATAGTTGAAAAAGCAATTAGTGAGTTAGAGAGTAAATTAGATACTACTGACTGCGTAGAAGAATTAAGATTTATACCAAAAGACATTTTACTAAAAAGAGATATTGATTTTATAAATAAAATAAAACTAGATAAAGAGTATCAAGAAAGAACTAAAACTTGGAAAGATTATACTAGAAAAGAACAAGCTGAACTAATAATGAAATATGTTGATGATATTGAATTAGAGTTAATTGGTAATGATATTTCTGTAAAACAAATAAATTTTAGAGAATCAATTTGTAAACCTTGTCAAGAACTATTTGATAATGGTTATATAGACACAACTAAACCAGCAATTTTTGGTAATGTATTAGGTAATATTAGATTTAGTAACTACCTACCTGAAAAAGAGGTTAGTGAAATTATTATGAGATTAAAACAATACTATGATGTAAGTTATACAGAAGCAATATACTATGTAGATAAGCAAGTATTCTATTTTAATTTTGTTGAAGATAACTCTGCTATTGTTAGAGTATTTCCTTTGAAAGATTATTATAAACTTGATCCAGACAATAAAATGGAAACCTATGAATTTGGAATAATTTATATTCATGAAGAAGATAAATTTCAAATGCAAGAAATTGATACTGCATTTGATTATATTCCAGATGAAACTAATAATAGTATGATTTATACTAAAGAGCCATCACCTATTTCAGTAGGTGTAAAACCAGTAAAATTCTACGAAGGAGATACAGAATAATTGTTGCAACTAAACTAAAAATATTTGCTATGTTGCAACAATCAAATTAACGTGGCACGTTTTGTTTTTACGAAGTAAAAATGAAAGTGGCGATAGTTAATTTGGATAAAATTTATCTTGAGAAGATAAATTTTATTGCCTCGCAGAGCCCCCGAGTTGTGTTAGTATGACACAACTCATAGGGGAGAACGCTTTAGTTAAGTACACTAAAATGTTCTCCCCATAAAATAGCTTGTTTAAGCTGATATTTTTTTATTTAACATTTTTTCAATTACCATTGTCATATCTTCAAGACTAACTGGAAAAGAAATTATGCCAACACCTCTATAATATATATCTATTTCTTGAACTTTTTTGCCATTTATCTTTTCTGTCTGATGAACTAATATTTTTTCTATCAATTCATTTAAAATTTCTGGTGTTAGTTCAGTTATTTCAGTATATTTTTTTACATTAGATATAAATTGTGTTATATCGGTATCTTTCTTTTCAGTATTTTCAATATATTTTGACAATTGTTCAATCTTAATTTTTAATTCTTGTTGTTCCTTGTCATAATTAAAAGATAAGTTTCTAAATCTGTCATCTGTAATCTTTCCAGATACATTATCTTCATAAATATGCATAAATAAGTTATCTATTTCAATCACTCTGTTTTTGGCTTTTTCAAGTTCTTTCTTGTTTTTAGAAATATGCTTTAGTTCATCTTGTGTAGATTTTGCAATTTGTTCTTGAATAAATAAATCTTCATAGCTTTTTATATACGAAATTACTCTTTGAATATTCTCTAAAACAATAACTTGTAATATCTCATCTGAGATGTAATGAGATGTGCATAGAGAAGTATCATGCTTATAACTTGAACATCTATAATGGTCTTTATTTTTTAAGTCCTTTACAGGAGACTGGAAATACATTTTTTTACCACAATCATTGCAGAATAGTAATCCAGAAAAAATACTTTTCTTACCTGACCTAGTAGGCTTTTTCCTGTTATTTCTTAATTGCTTTGCAATATTCCAAGTATATTCATCAATAATTGGCTCATGAGTATTTTTAAATATTTTTCTATCTTCTTTTGGAAGATATACTCTAGTTTTGTCTTTATAAGAACGAGTAGTACATTTAAAATTTACTGTATCTCCAATATATTCTTGTCTATCTAAGATACCTGCTACCGTTGTTCCACACCATTTATATTGATATTCTTGAGTATTAGTATTTGAGTTTGTACCAATACTTGCATTATATTCTGATGGAGTCAATATTTTTCTTTCTCTTAAAATTCTAGCAATTTCACAAGTTCCATGACCTTGAATAAATAGATTAAATATTTCTTTTACAACTTCTGCTGATGGCTCATCTATAACCCATTTTGTTTTATCATTTTCATCTTTTTTATAACCATAAGGTACATTGTTAGCAAGTGAAATACCTGATTCACCTTTATTTTTAAGAACTGCTCTAACTTTTTGGCTCGTATTTTTTGCATGCATTTCATTAAACCAATCTTGAATAGGTAAAAAGTCATTTAACCCTTTACTACTATCAATATTATCCATGATAGCAATATACCTAATATTGAGTCTTACAAAATCTTCTTCAAGAAGTTGTCCTACAACAAGTCTATTTCTACCAAGTCTTGAATGGTCTTTTACTATTATTGTTCCAATCTTTCCACTTTCAGCAAGTTCCATCATTTCCATAAAAGCAGGTCTTGTAAAAGTTGTTCCAGAATATCCATCATCAACAAAGAATTTAATGTTTTGAAATTTGTTATCTTCTGCATATTTACTTAAAATTAATTTTTGATTTTTTATACTATTGCTTTCTCCTGCAAGTTCATCATCTCTTGATAAACGACAGTATAAAGCAGTTATTTTATCGCTTTCTAGCTGTTTCATTATTACTCCTTTCCCAGCTTGAAATACGATATAAAATTATAGTTTCTACTTTGTAAGTAGTGTTTATAATATACCATATTTCAAACTTAAAATTCAATATAAAAACTATTACTTTTGGAAGATTTCAAAAAATCTAGTTAATATAGTGTGTTCTGCGTCTTTGTTAAAATAGGTATTTACTTTATAAACAGTACCTTTTATTTCTTTTTCAAAGTTCAAATTTTGCTCTGGATAAAATCTTTTTAAATATTTTGTGATTTCTTCATTGCTCATTTTAGAAAGCTTATTACAAAACTCATTCTTTAAATTCTCTAAAAACTCATATTCTTCATTAGTGAGTTCAATTCTATATATTTTTTCATTATCTTGCATCTCTGTCAGCCCTCCTTTTCTTGTATTCAGGAGAGTTTTTTAGTTTCTGCTTTTCAAGTCTTGCTTGTTCACGAGCTTTTTTCTCAGCTTGTATTTTTTCTTGCTCAAGTCTTTTTCTTTCTAACTCATCTTGTTTCTCTTTATCAAATAGACTTTTAAAGAAATTTGTAACTTTTTGTGGTGCAAGTTTTATAGCATGGAAATAATCTTTTGTTTTTTCTACTATATCATCATATAGAGATTTCCACTTATCTACTGCATTTCTTAAATTATCAATTCTATTATTAAGCTCATATATTTCTTTATCTGCTACAATTCCTTTTTTAGCATATTCAGTTAAATTCTCATAATCTTCTTGTTCTAGTTCAATCTTCTTAGAAAATCTTTTTTGTTTTCCTAAATTTGAAATGTTTTCAATTTGCTTATCATATTTCATATATTCACTATAAGAAGATTCTTTTTCTTCAACTTTATTTGTAATTTTTTCTAGTCTTTCAGTATCTTTCTTGATTTTAAATTGTAAATCATCTAAATGTTCTTGGTTACTACCTTTTACACCACGAATAAAATCTTTATAGCCACTATCAGACATATATTGAAAAAATCTATCTTGTAATAAGCTATATGATTTTATTAAAACTGCATTTCCTTTTTTATCATATACAGGCTTTCCTTGATTATCTAATACTTGCTCTGATTTCCATTTATTACTATGACTTACTTGATTTATTACTTCTTTTGTAGTTCCAATTAGTGCTTTATCTTTACATTTTTTTGTCCATTTCACTTCTTTTCTTACAACAGGAAGTGCCACAACATGCAAGTGATAATGATAGATAGGTTTTCCGTATTCTTCTGTTAAAGCAGTATTTAGCTCATCTGCATGCATAACTGCTGATATAATATTATCAGTTCCCATTTCTTGTTCAGCAAAGTGGAAAGCTCTTTCGTAAAATTCTTTTGCAAATTCATAACCACCATGCTTTTCAAAATACTCTGAGTTAATATCAAATATAAGTTCATCAAATAATTTTGCATTGGCTCTTAAACCTCTTAATGATACTTGTCCACTATCAAGCATTTCTTTTAATTTCTCGTTGTAGGTAGTTTCACATCTTTTGTAATGTACATTGTTTGGCGTTTGCTCTAAATCAACATTCATATTAGAATATGATTTATTTTTTCTTTCGTTGTGTCTTTCAGCTTTAGTTATACTTGTTTTAGTATAAGTTTCTACTCTAGCTACTGAATAATTTGTTTTGTCCATATAAAATATCCTTTCTTGCAGGTAGCTAAGCAGGCGACCAAAGGGAGCTGTTACATACTTTCTTGCGAAAGTATGTAACCCACTATGACACTTTCAAACTACGTTTGCAAAGATGTCGTGGGCTCCTAGCGGAGAGCTCATAAATTATCTAATTTTGCGATAAATAATTTATGTTTGGCTTCGCCAAATCAAAATAATATTTTTCACTTCCATTCAAATATTATTTTGACTACTGAAAAATTTTTGTGCTACCTAGCATAAAATTTTTTCAGTATCTTTCTGCTATGCTTTGTAAGAATATAGAGCAATACCTAGATAGTCTTTTTTAGCATAACAAAAAGACCCATTAGGCACAACAAATAAAACTACTGATATTGCATTTTTTTGCAAAGTAATGAGTTTTACTTGAAACATGCTAATCGGTCTTAACCACTGCTGGACATTTTACAAACTATTCTTCTAAACCAGCCAAAATATTTTTCACCGCATTGGGCTAATAAGTTTCCTACAAATCTTAATTCTCTATGTCTCGGAAGTGGGAGAATAGCTTATTGTATCCCTTATTAACCAGTGTTTCGTGTCTATTAATTTTTCAGTGTACTATAAAATACAGATATTATATATCATAATTTTACATAAAAGTCAATAAATTTAACCATAATTATTGAAATTTACATAAAAATATGATAAGATATTTTTGTTATTTTTATTATCTTGCTTTAAGCAAGTGTATATATAAATCCTATCTAAATAATTTTATACGAGGAGGAATACTTATGTTTAAAAATTTTTTTAAGACGTTGTTTGGTAAGAAATCTTCTGATGAGGATACTCGGAAAATAGAAGATTCCTGTAACTATTGGGCTGATAAAGATGCAGTAGATTATTCTCCTTCTTTTACAGCACAGGATGTACTCTCTTCTACAGAAACAGTTAACGCTAGCGATACTACATTATCTAAAGAAACAGAAGAAGATAAGAAAAATACTTCTGGTGGCAGTTGGGGCTGTGGAGGAGGTTGCGGTGGAGGCTGCATTGGTGGCTGTGGTGGAGGTTGTTTATAATCTCAGGAGGGATAGTAATGGCACAAAAATACTTTGGACTACAATGGCATATTACAGATAGTTGTGATCAAAGATGTAAACATTGTTATATTTATGCAGGAAAAGATTTGTGTAAAAACAATGATTTACCTTTCGAAAAACTTTCTGTAATATTGCAAGATTTTATTATTACCTGTAAAAAAATGAAACGGACACCTTTTATCTCTGTAACTGGTGGAGATCCTTTACTTTATAAAAATGTATGGGATTTTCTCGAGTTACTCAAGCAAAACAACATTAAATTTGCGATATTAGGAAATCCATTTCATATTACAGATGAAGTAGCTATGAAACTCAAAGATTATGGATGTATTAATTATCAAATGTCTTTGGATGGATTAGAAGCAACCCACGACTTTATTAGAAAAAAAGGCTCTTTTACTGCAACCTTAAGTAAGCTTAATTGCCTGAGAAAAGCAGGAATTGCTACTACTATTATGGCTACTGTTTCAAAGAGTAATATCGACGAAATTCCTAATTTGGTTGACACAGTTGTAAAATATGAGGTAGACAATTTTGCTTTTGCAAGATATTGCCCTAATCCAGATGATTTTCAAAATATTGTGTCTGCAGAAGAATATCACGAATTTTTAGGCACAATGTGGGAAAAGTTTATTTCCTATAAAGACAGTCATACGAAGTTTGTATTAAAAGATCATTTATGGACTTTATTTCTTTATGAAAATGGTTTGTTTAATATAGACAATGTTGAAAATCCTAAGGATTTGATATTAGATGGGTGTCGGTGTGGAATTTCTCATATGACAGTTTTGTCTGATGGAACAGTATATGCTTGTAGAAGATGTGAATCTCCAATTGGAAAAGTACCAGAAGAAAGTCTGTACGACATTTTTTTTGGTGAAAAAATGAAACAATATAGACAGTACGAAAAATTTGAAGAATGCTCAAAATGCAAATTGAAAAATTTTTGTCGTGGTTGTCCATCAGTCGCTAAATGTCTTTCAGGTAATTTTTACGGTAAAGATCCTCAATGTTGGAAAACAATTAAATAACGTAAGTAACCCGTTTTGATTTTTTCAAAACGGGTTTTACTATTCACTATTTTATATAATAATTATTATCTAATCCTTCTAATTTCTTTATTCCTTTACTATCTTGTAATATATTATATTGCTTTTTAGCTATTTCATTTAATCTTTCAAGTCTTGTCTTTTGTTCTATTCCTTGAGCTATCATCTCGCTATTTAAATTTTCTAAATTACTCAAAATTACTAACTGAAGAATATTTGCATAGTCTCTCATATTGCCATCTAAAGTAGGATTTTTATCTTTCCATTCTTTTGCAGTCATTCCAAATAATGCAACATTTAAAATATCTGCTTCATTGGCATATACATATAATTTTTGCTTTTCAGTTAGTATAGGAATTATATTTTCTTTTATACTATCAGTATGTATTCTATAATTTGTTTTTGCAAGTTCTCTTCTAACTGACCAATCAATTTTGTTTTGATAGCTTTCATTCTGCTTTAATCGTTCAAATTCTGTAATTAAATATAATTTAAATTCTACATTCAACCAACTTGCAAACTCGAAAGCAATATCAGGGTGTGCAAATGTACCTATGCTATATTTTCCACTGCTTGGAATAATTCCAATAGCATTAAACTCTTTCTTCCAACGATTTGGTGTCATAGTAAAACGGTTATATCCAACTTCATCGATTTTAATTCTGTGTGATTCCACGGAATTAAAATTTTCATTATGTAATTCTTCCCAAAGATTATAAAAATCGAAAGAATTTTTATTAGACATCCAATTACGTATAACTCCTGATGGATCATTTTGATATTTTGCTAAATCTGTTAGAGATATATAATCTACATTATCTACTCTCATAACTCTAACTAATTTATTATTTACATTCATTTGTGTTGTTATAAGTTCTTTACTCATAATATCACTTCCAATCTCTTTAAATTCTCCACTTGTTATAGAACGATTGTTTGTAATTGTCAAGTAAAAATCTAAATATAAATTAATTCTTTGAATATAATTTCTTCTGCTGAACACTTATAATTATTCATAATTCCAGTCCATTTTAGTGGGTCAGTATCTTTCAAATGTTCATCAATAGGATTTTTCTGTAGCATTTGTTTCATAAGTATTTCAAATTTCCTTTTAGCTTATTTAACAGTTTCAACAATATGTTTTCTTAAAGTCTTGTTCATAAACATTATTATATATTCTGCTTTCTTATGATTTTTTAAATATTCTAATCTTAAATGACCATACTTTCCAATATTATAATCTTTTGCATATTCCTCTTTCTCTAAAAATAAGTCAGGAATAAAATAATCTCCCTCTTTGTGATAAGTTATCTCTACCATAATAAAATCCTCCTAAAATTTAATTTTACTACTTTTTAGAACTATATTTTATATCGTTTTCAGCTATCTACAAATATAAATTTTTAAAAGTGTACTTAACTTAAGTCTACTGGGTTAGGACTTATGACAGAGTCAAAGTCCTGTGCTTCGAAGCAAGTTCAAGGAGGTGGTTTTATTGGAGCAAGAATTAGCATATTCTTTTCACTTGGGCAGTGATAAAAACAAAAGCAAATTGGCAAAGAAAGTTTCCAAAGGAAATGTATCAGGTACTACTTCTCTTTCTAATAATGCAATTCAAAATGCTAATGATTTATCAAGAGTTAATAAGCATAATTTAAGAGATTATGATAATCAAAGAGAATTAATTAGAACAATTTATGGAACAAATGATATTGTAAATGATGTTAAGCAAGTATATTTAGATGAATTTGAAAAAGCAAGACTAGAATATAATAACAAACAAACTCGTGAAGATAGAAAAATTGAAGATTATTTCAAAAAAGTATGCGATTCACAAAATGATATAGCTTGTGAAATTATAATAGAACTTGGAGATATGGACTTTTGGAATGATAAAGACCAAGAATATAGATTAAAAATGATTGATGTATATAATGAACAAATAAAGGATTTAATTAAAATTGTACCAACTTTTAAAATAGCAAATGCTACAATACATTTTGATGAAACCTCTCCTCATTTACACATTGTTGGAGTACCAATTATTGAGAATTGCAAAAGAGGAATGAAAAAGCAAGTGGGAAAATCACAAGTATTTACTAAAACCTCATTAACTGAAATACAAGATAAAATGAGAAATGCTTGTATTAAGTTATATAACAAGTTTTATGAAGTTGATACAAAATTAAAAGAAAAACAAAAAGGCAGAAATCAAGATATAAATGTTAAGGATATGGGAGATTATAGGAAAATAAAGAAACAACTAGAACAGAAAGAACAAAAACTTGCAAAAGCTAATAATCAAACAAAACAACTTGATAATTATAGTAAAGATGTTAATGCAATATTAGATAACTTAAAGCCTACTAAGCTAAACAAAAATAATATGGTTATTTCAAACGAGGATGTCCAGAAACTTAAAAATTATACTAAAGACGTAAAAGATATCACTAAAACTGTTAGAAGTGTAAATGACTTAAATATAGCAATTAAAGATTTTGAACATAATTCTTTTGAGATAGCACAAGAAAATCGTTCTCTAAAATATCAGTTAGAGTTAAAAGATGCTGAAATTAGTAATCTAAAAAATAAATTATCTACTAAAGATAAAATCATAAACAAATTACAGGCTGAAAAAGAAAAAATAAAACAAGAACTGAAAAAATTTAAAAACTTTTGGCATAATATTATGAGTCATTTCCATAAGCGAATATGCTATGATAATGACAAAAACTATAAAATAGTTAGTGATGATTTATATAAGAATGGCATATTTGACAACAATGATAATGAAATCGCCAATAATATTTATAGAAAAGTAACTATGCCAAATGAAAACAAAGCTGAAAAAAGTAAAATGAAGAACGATACAAGATTTTAATATGGAGGAAGTTTGAATATGGAAAATGAAAAAGTTAAATATTTGGTAAATATAATAAATAGTATGAGTTTAAAAGATAAATTAAGATTAGGAATATGTTTATCTACAAGTGATTGCTCTAATATCTTGTACAATAAAACAGAAATGTATGAGAAATTTGATACTATGCTAAAAGAAGTTGATAAAGAATATAGAACTACTATCATAAACTTTGCAAAATATCAACTTGTGATGTTTGTAATGGCTAAAATAATGAAAATAGAAGATGTTGAAAAAAATAAGGTCGTATTATATTTAATTAATAGTATCATCTAATATTAAAGATTTAAAGCTAACTAGGATACGTCTTGTTTGAGAGTATGCCTAAGTTAGCTTTACTTAAATATTTAATCGCCTACATTCCATCCTTCAGAGCTGTTAATTAATTCCCTGATATTTTTTTCAAATCCTTTTGCTATTCTTCTATTTTTTCCACCATCTATAGTTTGTAGTTCTTCAAATGTTTTACCAAAAAAATCTTCAGGCAAATTAATTGTATTGCTCCTATCTTTACAATGAATTGCATTTGATATATCTACATATTTTAATTTTCCATTTATCATTATTGCATTCCATGCATGTCCTACATTATACCCTTCAGAATCGATTGAGCCTTGTATATGCTTACAAGGTAAAGAAAACTTTTCACACAAAAATTCATATATTTCTGCAAAATTCATACAAACACCATATTTACTAAGCCATACACTATCCGTATTTCCAGATATAAATCCTTTTTCTTTTTGTTTACATTCTTCACATTCCTCTAAGTGTTCAATTATTTTTTGAGTTCGCACAATGGCTTCAATCGGAATATCTGTATTATTTTTTGAATCTTCTAAAAATTTTTTTCTACTTTCTAAACCTAAAAGTTCGCATTGAGAATTATTTTTTCTACAATAAATTCTATAATATTTAGTCAAATTCTCATCAGATTCTTTTCTCCATTCTTGCTCTGCATAAGCATAATTTAAACCAGAGTATGCATAATTAAAATAATTAACGCACCAATCAAAAATAACTTTATATTTTTCTTCATCTGTCATTTCTGGATTAAGTCTTTTACTTATTTCATCTATTGCTCTTTCTTTTCTTTTTTCTAAAGATACTTCGTATTCTCTATATTCTTTTGATTTTGCTATTAATTCTTTGTTTCTAAAATAAGTTTCTGTTTCTTCATCATAAAAATATTCTGGATTATCGCCATCTAAATACATTTCAGATAATTCTTCAAATGACTCTGCTGGAATCATTTCATCTTCTTGCTTTTCTATGTTAAAAACAGGGCATTCAGATTTTTTATACAATCCCTTTATATCAACTCTTGGCAGTTGACTTTCTTTTGCATATCCCTCTCGTGCCATTTGAACATCTTGAAATAATAATTTTCTTACTTCTTTAAGCAATTGGTCAACAACATCTGAAACTTCTGTTAATCCTTCTTTATAGTCTACGTATATTTCAAAAGTGTAGTTTGGTAAAAGGTCTTTAACATCTTTATATGGTGGTCTTTGTAATTTCCAATGATTAGGATTATTTTCACAATTTTGCTTTGCTATAAGAAAATTTTCTTTAGATAAGCCATCTAGTGGTATTCTTATGTGAGCATTTCCTGTTAGTCCACTCCAATTTGTAAATATATTTTTATCATATAATTCTTCAACAATTGGAATAAAAAGCTCAGCAGCAACCACATCTTTAATTGTATCTCTTGTCATAAAATCTGTTGATGTTATTTTATTTTCTTCATAATCCCATTCTAATTTTTGTGTAATCTTCATATCAATACCTCCAATCACTCTTATAAAGCTCATATACCTTAATTATAATATATTTTTCAATATATTACAAATTATATAAGCGAAGCACTAAATATATCTCGTAAAACTTTATTTAAAGTAAAAAATTTACCACAAAATAGACAAAAGAATATTTTTATGTTATTATATATTTGTAGTATTTTAATTGAAGGAGAAAGTTTATGAGTAAAATAAGTGATATGTATGAACAAATTAAGTTACAGCAATATACACTAATAAAAACAAAATTACAAGAAGCAGTTATGGCTAGAAAAGAAAAAAAAGAATTGAGCAGAGAAGAAAAAGAAGATTATACATTTACAGATGATGAAGTTATTATTTTAATAAAGATGTTAGAAGAACAAGGATTTACAGAAGGAAAAGATTTTATAAATTTTCTACAAAGTGATTATGATTCACCTGATTATTCTGTTTTCGTAATTAAAATAGATGGTGATTATATAGGACTATCTACACATACTTGGGGTGGAAAAGATATTCCTAATATAACTAATATAGAATCTATCCAAGAAATGATAGATGGATTTGAAGGCGTTGAACTAGAAGAAGATATGCTGAAAGTAGTTAGTTTAACCGATATTGATTTAGAGCAAATACAAATTGGAAGTTCATCAAGAGAAAATGAAGATTCAGTTGAAATAGCTAAAAATAAAGCTATTGATGCAAGAGAAAATCTTGTCAGAGCCAAATTAAGAGAAACAATAAAAGATATGATGGTCGGAAAAGAACAGTCAAGTAATAATGGGTTAAACAGAGATAATGAGATATATGTACTATTAGATATGCTAAAAAAAGCAGGTTTTGAGGAAGGAAAAGATTTTGGTTTTGAAGAAGAACCTTTTGAATATAATGATACAGTACCAGAATTACATATAAGAGTTGGTAATGACATACTTCATTTTAGTGGAATGAACTCAGCTACAGATATTATACCTATGCAAGAGTTAGAGGAAGATGTTAAAGAAAATCCAGAATATTATGATTCCAGATTATTGAGATTAAAACCTATTGAATTAGAAAAATTGGGTTTAAGTATAGATTCTATTCAAAAGCTTTCAAAAGCAAAAACAACAAATGATATAAGGCAACAATTTGAAGAAAGTTTATTAAGAGAAGATGTTGTAGAATATTACTTATCAAAAACACCAGAAGAATTAGAGGCTGAACTTGGAACAGAAGTTGCAAGAATGGTAGGCTTTGAACAAAAAAATATGCACCATTGTTATGATTTATGGGGACACACATTACATACAGTTGAGGCAGTAGATACTACAGGATTAACTGAAGGACAAGCAAAAAAACTAAAAGTAGCTGCATTTTTTCATGATATTGGTAAACCAGATGTAACAGGATTTAATCCGAAAACAGAACAACAAACTTTTTACAATCATGCGGTACATTCTGTTGATATTGCAAAGCCAATTCTTGAGAGTTTAGGATACAGTGAAAGTGAAATAAATCAAATTAGTTTCTTTATAGGACATCATGATGACTTTATTAATTATAAACCAAGTCTTAATCCTAAACAAAAAGGACATGCTTTCTTTAGAGAAATAAATCCAAGTACGGTATCTGAAATAGTTACTCAAAACAAATATGATTTTGACAAATTAGGATTTGAAAGCTATCTTCCTACTCATACTGAAAGTGAAGAAACAAATAAGAAAAACAATGCCATCAATAATGAAAACAAACTAAAAATTAGATATATATGCTCTACTTTAAATAATAATGGAGTTGAACCAGTTTTTAAAGATTTCAGAGGAAATCCAATAAATATTTCAGTTGATATGGAAGATGTTCAATCAAAAATATTCTCTGGAGAATATGACGCACAATACATACCAAGTTTAGAGGATTACCAATTACTATTAGAACTATGCAAAGCTGATGCTAGAGCTCAAAGTGAAGAAGTAAAAGACAAAAGTGGAAATATTGTTGATAGCAGAAAAAGAAAATTAGAAACTATGGAAAAAATTGAGCAAGTTATGCCAGAGGCATATAAAAATGTAGAAGATAGAGATAAATTTTTAGCAAGTATATTAAAGAGTGCTACTAAAAGAATGCAAACGAGGGAACAAGCTAAAAAAGCGAAAGAATTAGAATATGAATATGATAAACAATTGCCACAAAACCAACAATCTTTAGATGATAATTAAGGGGGATGTTATGGTAAATTCAAATGAAACAAGTATACAAGTTATAAAAAACAAAGGAATTTTATCAAAATTAATAAATTTTGTAAGAAAACTATTTGGAAAAAATAATTCTAATTACTTTTCTATAACTAAAGAGGAAACAAGCACAAATAAAGGAAATAACTCATTTTTTAAAAGCATAAAATTTGAAGAAGATCCCGATAAACAAAAATTATTAGCAATTCAGGAAGAATTAGAAAAAATAGGTATTAACAAGAAGAATATATTTAAATTGACAAATGATTTATCTGCTAGTCAAAAAGAAAAGTTAGAACTTTTATATAAAGAACAAATCAATGAGTTGGAGCAAAGTATTGAAAAATCAAAAAATAGAATTATATTAATTAGGAAAAAATTAGCAGAAAATAATTAGAACTCCAAAGCAAGTATTACAAGATTTTTGTAATAATGATTTAAATGAATTTTATTATTTAAAATTTTATTTGACTTTTCTTAATTATCTGTGTATAATAAGTATAGGAAATGAATAACCGCAGTGAATGCGGTTACCACTACATATAGTTATAACAACACATTCGCAATATTGGCATAGTGGAATGTGTTGTTATTTTATTCCTTATTTATTTTTGAATTTACATATTTTATGTATAAAATCGTTAATAAGGCTACGTTTATTGTTGATGATACCATTAAGGCATATATTAAAAAAAGTATAAAACCCATAAACACCACCTCACTTTCTGATAACCAAAGTTATCTAGTGCAGTGGCAACACATATCTACTACTATGTTCATTTCCTATGTCAGTTAGTATAGCATACAATTTATAATAAAACAATACAAAAAACAAATTTTCGCAAAAAAGATTTTTATTAAGTTACTTGATTTTTATTAAATAATCTGGTAATCTATATATAAGCTTGATTGATTGTATCAATCGTCAAGAGAGCCAAAAAGTTGTAGATAACTACTTCGTTGGCACCAGAGTGAGAAAAGAGAGAGTTTTGAGACTCTCTCTTTTATATGGATTTAATGCAATTTTAATGCGACCCAATATTATTTTTTCTAAACTCATATTAATTTTTCTAATTCAGCTTTAAATGCAGAACGTCTAGAATATTTATTATAAAAATAATCAATATAAACTTCTTTATCTTCAATGTTTGAAAGTAATTCACTATAACTAATTACCAAAAGAGCTGCTCTATCATATGCTTTCCTATAATTTCCTTTCATAATAGCATCTACTCTGTTTTCAATTATTTCTTTTAGCCAAGATAGAACTTTTGGTTTTATAATGTTAGGTATATCAAAATTAGATTTCCAACGTTCCCATATTTCAGAGATAGAATCACCTAAAGCTACATTTTCAGTATCATCATAACCAATATCAGAAAAAATATCATATAAAAGTTTATCATAACACTTAGTTTTTTCTTTAGAATTATTCAACAATAATAACCATAAATAAACCAAAGTCTTTTGAAATGAACTTGACCAACCTAAAGTTTTATTATGATTAATGTTTTCGTTATAAAATTCTTCAAAATTGCCACAAAAAAACTGTAAAAGATAATAATAATCTTTGCCACTAAATAAAATATGATTGTGTAACTCATAATAATCATTCTCTTGAAAATTCATACTTAATATTTTATTTATAATATCATCCTTATGTTTTTTTAAATAGCCATTATTTATAATTCTTAGTAAATTAGAAATAGAAGGCTTAAACATAAAGGCATCACAAATGTGTTTTTCTTTATGGTCAACATCTATAGATAACAAATATAAAGAGATATTACTTCCCACTGGAGAATTCTTATCAATAGTTGACAATACAGAGTTTCCTAAAGTCAATAGTTCATCTATATTATTTTCATCTGACAAATGTTTATATTATTGGATGATTTTTAGTTAGTTCATCAATATATTTTTCGTAATATACTTGATAATTTGTATCTAAAATTAAGTCAAATAGTTCTTTTGCATATTTATATTTTCGATAATTTATTAGATGGATAGCGTATTCTATACAGTTTGTTATTATATCACTTACATTATCTTTATCTACATATTCGGAATTCCAATCCTGCCAGTCATATGTGTAATCTTGGGATTCATATGTATAAAAATAAAGTATTCCTTCATCAAATTGTTTAAATTGTTTTTGGTATCTTGAGATTTTTGTTTTAATTTTTTCATCATCAATGAGATTTTCTGAATTGTTAGTCATACATAATACTTCCTCAAATTTATCTTTTGGGATTTTTCGTATAAGGTTTTCTATAAAATTTATTAATTCTTCTTTTGTTAATTTATCGACATATTTTGATATTGTTTTATAAAATGTTTCATTTTCCATAAGAATCTCCTTTTTTGGTAATAATATTATAATATAGTCAAAGTGTCAATATTAAAATGCATTTTCCACTCCAAAAGTTACTAATTAATGAAGTGAAGATTTTTTGCAAAAAACTTGTAAAAAGTTTAAAATTATAGTATTATGAAAAAGGAGAAAATAATAGAAAAAAGCATTAAAAGTATTGCAAAAAATGAGAAAAGAATATTTAATTAAAAGGTGGTTAAAGGAACAGAAATTTGAAATAAAAAGGGGAATTATAATGGAAAATGAAAATAAAAAATATATGAAACACATATTATTTGGTATATCGTTGTTACCATATGCTATTTTAATATATATGTGCATATGTTATGCCTTTGGAGGTTACAGATACCCTGGAGGGGAAGAAATTGTATATGGATTTCATGCAATTGGAATTCTGCTTAGCAATATCTTTTTTACTTGGGCTATGTCATTTATAATGTTTCCTTATAGTCTGCCAATAATTTTGATAATTGGTTTATGGATTGGATATCAAATATATTATATTATCACCTTTGAGAAGACTAAAAACAAAAATGAGAAGACAAGTAAAAAGATAAATATTAAAAAAATATTATTTTATATTGCTATAGTATGTTGGTGTTTGTATTTTATACATGGTATATTTATATTTTTTGTATATGTTATGAATGGTAAACGGAGTAATAGAGACATTAGCATTTACATTAAGATGGTATTTATCTGCATTTTCAATTATCCCAATATTACCAATTTCCTTACTATATATTGTTATTTATTTGATAGTAAATAAGAAAAAATAATTTAAAGAAATATATCATCATATAAGTAGAAATAAAGTAAAAAGAAAGGTAAATAAAGTATTTATGAATATTCTAATAACTATAAATAAAAAATTCCTAAAACAAGCAAATGTATTATTAAATTCTATTCAGTATTCTAATAGTGAAGAAAACTTTAATATATATGTTTTGCATAAAGAATTGGATGAGGATGATGAAAAAGTAATTAACAATAATATAGATTTAAGACGATTTCAAATAAATTTTATAAAAATATCAGAAAATGAAATTTGTCAATTTCCAGTATATGAAAAAAGATATCCACCAGAGATTTATTTTAGGATTTTTGCTTCTAAATATTTACCACAGAACCTAAAAAGAATACTATATCTAGATGCAGATACGCTTGTTATCAATTCTTTGAAGGAATTATATGAAACAGAATTTGATGGAAATTATTATATTGCAACTACACATATAAAAAAAGTATTACACAAATTAAATGAAATTAGATTAAATATAAAAGAAGATGAACCATATATCAATACAGGAGTGCTTTTAATGAATTTAGAAGCATTAAGAAAGATAAATATAGAAAAAGAAGTAAAAGAATTTGTAAAAGAAAATGAAAAGAAATTATTATTACCAGACCAAGATATTATTGTATCAATATATGGAGACAAAATAAAATTAGTAGATAGTTTAAAATATAATCTAGGAGAGAGAACATTAAATACATATAATATTAATCATCCACAAAATCCTATTGGATTAAAATGGATTTGTAAAAATACAGTCATTATACATTATTATGGTAGAAACAAACCATGGAATAAACAATATATAGGGAAATTAAATTGTTTTTATAATAAAATAGAAAAAATGATACAAAAAAATTTGAAAGAAAAAGTACTGATATTATCTTGTGGAACAGGTGGAGGCCATAATTCAGCTGCTAGGGCCATCCAAGAAAATTTAATAGATAGAGGAATAGAAACAGATTTTATAGAATATTTAGATATTATAAATCCTCGTGTTAGGAATAGGGTTAATAAACTGTATATCAGTTCTACAAGAAAAAATGGAAAAGTATTTAAAGTTGTATATAAATTAGGAGAAATTTATCAGAAAACAAATTTAAAATCACCAGTATATGCTCTAAATTTTCTAAATAAAAAAAGATTATATAAATATATCATAGATAATAATTATAAATATATAATTACAACACATTTATTTGCAGGACAGTCTTTAACAGCGATAAAAAAAGAACATGATATAAAATTTATGGCAATAGCAACAGATTATGTTTGTATTCCTTTTTGGGAAGAAACGAATCCGGATTATTTTGTGATACCTAGTGAAGAACTAAAAGAAGATTTTAAAAGTAAAGGAATACCAGAAGAAAAACTATTACCATTTGGAATTCCAACAGCAAAAGTGTATAGAGAAGAATATGATAAAAAAGAATACAAAGAAAAATTAAATTTTAAAGTCAACGAAAAATATATTTTGATTTTAACAGGAAGTATGGGGTTTGGAAATATAACTGAAATGATAAATAAAATGCAAAATGAAATAAAAAATGTCAATTTTATTGTTTCCTGTGGACATAATGAAGAAGTATATAACATATTAAAAGAAAGATGTAAAAACACAAATAATATAATAATATTACCATTTACAAACAATATAAGTAATTATATGAAGGCTAGCGATATTATACTTAGTAAACCAGGAGGGCTAACAACTACAGAAATAGCAACTTTAAGGAAACCATTTATTCATACAATGCCAATACCAGGATGTGAAAATTATAATGCAAAATTTTTTGAAAGTAGAAATATGTCAATAAAATGTGATACAATAGAAGAAGTAATACAAAAAACAAAAAAATTACTAAAAGATAAAACATTACAAAATCAAATGATTGAAAATCAAAAAAAATATATAAAGAAAGACGCATGTGATAAAATATCAGATGTTGTAATAAGAGAAATGCAATAATGAATTTAGTAAAAAATGTATGATTTTTTGTCAGTACAAATTCAGCTTTACAAAAATATTTTTATACATTTGAATAAGTATAAAAATTTGTTGATATAAAAAATTGCATTAATCGAAAAGGAATGGGATGAAAATGAAGGGTGTTATGGAAAATATAGAAGAATTAGAAAACATAGAACAAGATGAAAATATCAATATTATTGATTTGTGGACTCCATGTGAATTTAATATTGATGAAAATTATGAGTATGTACCAAAAGAAGACACAATATTTTCTATATGTTCTGATTTTATCTATTATGGCATTGCTTATCCAATATTAAAACTTCTTACCAAAGTAGTTTATGATTTTAAAATTGAAGGCCAGGAAAATATAGAAAATATAACAACTGGAGCTATCAGTGTATCAAATCATGTATTATTTTTAGACTGTGCTATGATAGGATTAGCATTTAAAGATAAAAAGATTTATTATACAACACAGGAAGAAAGCTTTAAGATTCCTTTTGTCAGAAGATTGATAAAATTATTAAGAGCAATTCCAATACCTAAAAGTATAGAAAACAGAAAAAATTTTTTAAAGGCAATTAACAAATTATTAGAAGAAAAAAACATTGTACATATTTACCCAGAAGCTTCTTTGTGGCCATATTGTAGAAAGATACGAAACTTTAAAAATGGGGCATTTGATATAGCGGTTAGAAACCAAGTTCCAATCATACCTTGCGTATTTACTTTTAGAGAACCAACAGGAATAAGAAAAAGATTAAAAAAGAAAAAAGATGTAACATTAAAAATATTGAAACCAATTAAGCCGAATAGTGAGAAATATATAAGACAACAAGTAGAAGAGTTAAAAGAAAAGACAATCATAAGTATGCAAACAGCAATAAAATGAGGTTTTTATAAAACAAAAAAATTTATAAAATTAAAAAATATAAATGGAGGAGATAAAATGGAAAGAAAAGATGCAATAAATTTATTAAAAAAATATAATAAAGAGGAATTTCATATAAGACATGCTCTAACAGTAGAAGGTGTTATGAGATATTTTGCAAAAGAAAATGGATATGATGAAGATTTTTGGGGATTAGCAGGATTATTACATGATGTGGATTTTGAACAATATCCTGAAGAACATTGTAAAAAAGCACCAGAATTATTAAAAGAAATTAATGCGAGTGAAGAATTAGTGCATGCGGTTTGTAGCCATGCATATGGTATTTGTTCAGATGTAAAGCCAGAACATGAGATGGAAAAAATCTTATTTGCAACAGATGAATTAACAGGAATTATTTGGGCTTCTGCTAAAATGAGACCATCTAAAAGCACTAAAGATATGGAACTACCAAGTTTAAAAAAGAAATTCAAAGATAAAAAATTTGCAGCTGGTTGTTCAAGAGATACTATTAGAACAGGGGCAGAGCAACTAGGTTGGGAATTAGATACATTACTAGACAAAACATTACAAGCAATGAAGACTTGTGAAGATAAGATAGAAGAAAACTTAGAAAAAGAGAGTATAAATTAGATTAATATTTATAGTAAGCTATTAAGATGCCTAACCTTGTTGTATACGGAAAAATCCACATCGGGTCAAGATAAAATCCGATTTTTCCTATACAATAAAGAATTCAAGTTTTAAATGAAAATTTAAGGAGTAGTAATGGAAGCACCAGTAAAGAAAAACCAAGAATATGTTGTGGATATTATAGATAATGGATTTGAAGGAGAAGGTATTGCCAAGATTGATAATTTTACTATATTTATTCCTGGAGCAATCAAAGGAGAAAAAGTAAAAATATTAGTTGTGAAGGTGTTATCTTCTCATGCTTTTGGCAAAGTAATTGAGATTATGCAAAAATCAGAAAATCGAATAGAAAGTGATTGTAAAACATATAAAAGATGTGGCGGTTGTAATTTAAGACACATTCAATATGCTGAGACATTAAACATGAAAAGAAATGCAGTTCAAAGTTTGGTAAATAAGACATTAACTACTAAGATTGAAGTAGAAGAAACCTTGGGAATGGACAATCCATATCATTATAGAAATAAAGCCCAATATCCTGTGGGACTTGATAAAGAAGGAAAACCGTTAATAGGTGTTTTTGCAAATAGAACCCATGAAATTATCCCGATAGAAAATTGTCTTATTCAGGATGAACAAACAGAAAAAATCGCAAAATATCTAGTAAAATATATTGCAGAAAAGCATATTTCTATATATAACGAAAATACCAGAAAAGGATTAATAAGGCATATTGTTACAAAAATTGGAAAAAGAACAAATGAAATTATGGTAATCATTGTTATAAATGGAGATAAGATTCCTGAAGAAGAAAAAATAGTAGAAAAATTAACACAAGAATTTCCAAATATCAAAACAATTGTCAAAAATATTAATAAGAAAAATACAAATGTAATATTAGGAGAAAAAAATATTACGTTATATGGTGAAGGATATATAAAAGATGAATTAGGCGATTTGACTTTTAAAATATCACCATTATCTTTTTATCAAGTAAATCCAGTTCAAGCAGAAAAATTATATACTATAGGCGTAGAATCTGCTAATATTATAAAAGAAGATATAGTTTTTGATTTATATTGTGGAATAGGTACTATTTCACTATTTATGGCAAAATATGCGAAAAAAGTGTATGGTATTGAAATAGTAAAACAGGCTGTAGAAGATGCTATAGAAAATGCAAGGATGAATAATATAAAAAATACAGAATTTATTGCTGGTGATGTAGAAGAGGTTTTAGATGATTTGATTAATAACAAGAAAATAATTCCAAGTATTGTGATGGTAGATCCTCCAAGAAAAGGACTTGATAAAACAAGTATTAATAATATTTTAAAAATCAAACCCAAAAAAATTATTTATATTAGTTGTAATCCAGCAACTTTAGTAAGAGATTTAAAAGAGTTAGAGGAATGTTATGATATAAAAAACATAAAACCTGTTGATATGTTCCCTTTTACGCGGACACTGTGAAGTGGTAACAGTTTTAAACTTAAAATAAAGGATAATTAATGTAGAAATATAGTAATATATTTAAAATTAATTTTTTGAAAAGGCAAAATTATTTGATAAGAGTAAAAATAAAGACAAAGTATTTTATAAAAAATTATAGATAAGAAATTTTAACTTGAATAGGAATATATATAAATGGAGATGAAGAAAAATGAAAGTATTATTTGCAACAACCAATTTAGCGAAAATAAGAAAATATAAGAAAGAATTAGAAGAAAAAGGTATAGAACTTATTACAATAAATGATTTAGATTTTAAACTAGATATAGAAGAAAGTGGGAAAAATGCAATAGAAAATGCTTATATAAAAGCAAAAACATATTATGATGTAACAAAAATGCCAACTATAGGAATGGATAATTGTTTATTCATAGAAGAATTGCCAGAAGAAAAACAACCAGGAACACATGTAAGAAGAATAGGTGGAAAAGAATTAAATGATGAAGAAATGATTGAATATTATGCAAATTTAGCAAAAGAATATGGTGGAAAATTAACAGCAAAATGGGTATATGGAATGGTAATGTTTAATGGAAAAGGAACAAAAGAATATAGTTGGAGTAAAAGTAATTTCTATCTTGTGGATAAACCATGTCCAGAAAGAAATCCAGGATATCCATTAGATTCAATATCAGTTATGCCAGAAAATAACAAGTATTGGTTAGAACTTACAGATGAGGAAATAAAAAAGAGTAAAGAAGAAAGTAATAAAGATGGTGTGGTTGAATTTATAGCAAATAATATATAAATAGGAGACATAATATAGATGATTTTAAAAATTTTGAACAAACAGCTATAAAATCAAAAGAGTTTAAAATAAATAATAATGAAATATTAGTTGATACAACAGATTTTTCAAAAGTCAATTTTGATGAGATTATTAATAATATACTTAGCAATTATTAACAGGTATGCTTCAAAATATAAATGTTCATAGATTTTATGGCAATTAAGCAAATGTAAGGATAAATATGTTTTGTAAATATTGGCAAAACACTATGAAAAATTGTTAATTTGTGATATAAATAAACTAGTTAAGGAGCAAAAAAAATGATATTGGATTTAAGTAAAAAACAACATGTACCATTAATTAATATGTATAAAAAATGTAAAGGGATAGCTTTAGTAGATAAATATTTGCCACAATTAACGCCATTAAATAAGATGTATGTAATTGATTCTTTAGAAGATTGGGAGCAAGTTGAAAGTGAATTCCCTCTTACAATGATGACAGCGAGATGTGATTGCCCTAAAGGAGTTAATGGAAAATTACCTAGTGGACAGACTTTTAATAGAGATAGAGTAAGAGGGTATATACAAGAAGTAAAGGGTGTTGTGCCAAATGCAGTAATTATATTACAGGATATGAAAAAAGGAACAAATGAAAGAATACATACTCAGGGTGGAGTGTGTCTTGATGTGAAAATTGGTGATTATGTGTATATGGATTATGTAGGACCAAGTTTTGATTGTAGAGAAATGTGTTTAGGAAAAGCAACACATGAATCATGGAATATTCCTTGGAGTGAAGTGCCTTTTATGAAAGATTCTGCAATAATTAAGTATAAGACTTCTGAAATAAGTCAAGAAGGATATGTAGAAACAGCTAAAGAAAGAATTGCTTTTCTAGTTAAAGCTTTTCCAGACAGAGCAGATGAGATATTTGAAACAATGCCAAAGAGGTATAAAGGAATTAGTAGACAGGCTTTTAGAGATATTAGGGATCAAGTAATATTTCCATTATGGATGCAACACGAACAATTATTAAGAGATGGATTAGGTTCTTTTGGTGTAGAAGTTAATATAGTAGAAGATGGAACTTTAGTTCCAATGGAGATACAAGTCCCAGATAGATTTAAAGCAAATGAAACTCGGGAAAGGTAGGAAAAATATGGAAGAATTAGTTGATGTGTTAGATGAAAGAGGAATGTATACAGGGAAAACAGAAACTAGAGCAAATTGCGGTAAAGAAGGATTGTGGCACAAAGCGGTATGTGTATTTATAATAAATTCTAAAAGTCAAGTATTATTACAAAAAAGAAGTGCAAATAAAAAAACATGGCCTAATATGTGGGATGTAACAGCAGGTGGAAATGTACTAGCTGGAGAGTTTGGATTTCAAGCAATAATACGAGAATGCAAAGAAGAGTTAGGAATTGAGTTAAGTAAAAATGATATAACTTTTATAGGTTCGGTAATATCAACAAATAAGAAAGGAGATATTATTAATAATTATTTTAATGAATATTATATTGCAAACAAAGAAATAGATACAACTAAATTACAATTACAGAAAGAAGAAGTATCAGAAGTAAAATGGATAGATAAAGATGAAATTATAGAAAAAATTAGAGACAATTACAATGGAATAACTGATAAAGAAGGATGTTAGGAATATCTAATAAAGTATTATGAAATGTTAGATAAAACTATATAAAATAAGAAAAAATGAAAGGTTGTAAATAAAATGAATAATATGTTTGCTATTGTTGAAATAGGGAGTAATAATACAAAAACGCATATATACAAAGATGAAGATGTAATATATGAAAACACTACCACAATCGAATTTAAGAAGAACTATAAGAATGAAAATAAAATTAATGAAAATGATTTAGATAGATTATATGAAGTAATAAACAATACTTTGAACTATACAAAAAATATAAGTATTTATGGATGTAGTATATTTAGAAATATATCTAAAGAAGAACTAAATGAAATTAACAAAAAATTATATAACAAATTTAATTTGAAAATTAAAGTTGTATCTCAAGAAGATGAAGCAAATTATACTGCTCTAGGTTGTTATAATAATATAGAGTATAATGGAAATATTTGTGCTTTTATAGGTGGAGGTGGATCTATAGAGCTAATATTTGTAAATAATAAAAAAATTATTGATAAAAAATATTACGATTTTGGAGTTGTGGATATTACAAATAAATTTGATAGCTTAAAAAATGATATTCCAGATTGTTCTTTTAATGATGTTTATAACTATGTTAATGAATTAATTAATGATATAAACATTAAGTCAGAGATTTTAATATTAGCGGGTGGAGATCATTTATATTGGTATAATAATGCAGGATATAAATTAATAGATAACACTTGGTATAAAAATGAAAACCAAAAATATATGCTAACAACTGAAATGAGCGACAATTATGATAAAGATGCCTTTGTAACCTCTCTAGATAGAATTAGACAAAATAGCGATAATCCTAAATGGTTTGATGGTTCAAGAGCAATGAAAGTAATGACTAATTTAGTATCACATAAAATTGATGCTAAATATATTATACCAACAAAAATAAATATGGAAGATGGATTAAAAATGCAAAAGAGGATAATATAAATAATTAAAAATTATGAAATGTCGTAAATCATTTGGAATTTACGAAAGTTTACGGCAAAGAAAAAAGAAAATCCCTCCAATGTAGAGGGATTTTAAGCGTTTATAAACGAACTAATCACATTTAAATGTGCAACATTAAATGTAATTATATTATATGCAAATATAAAAAAATTATTACAAAAAGCAAAGACTAGGCTAACCTAGTCTTTGAAAAACAACTTCCACATCTTTCGATGTGCAACTCTAAATGTAATTATATTATAAGATATATTTCGGCAAGAGTCAAGATTTTTGACTAAATTAATTTTCAAAAGTATAATATTTTTTCAGCGATATTAAAATATTTGAATAGTCATCTTGCGTTAAATGGGCGATTTTCTTATTGCGAAAAAATGGCTCTCTTAATCTTTTATAACTAAAATTAGCCATTGATTCTATTTTTGCAGTACTACTAGGTAATCCGTTTATATCACAGTGAAAATAATATTTATCATGATAACATTTACTGCTTAAAGGGATTACTGTCCACATTTTTTTATCAGCAGAAGAACGCCATAATATAGCAGGTCTTAATTTTCTTAATTCCGAGCCGATATTTTGTCCAAAATCAACCCAACAGATAGAACCAGGTTTTAAAATAGAGGTTTTGGTATTATTGTCGTTTAATAGCAATTTATCATAACACCATTTCAAATATTTGATTTTTTCAATATTTCTGTAATCAATTTCTTTACTTAATTTTTTGATTAAAGATTCTTTTAGAAGTTTTAAAACATAAGAAAAATCCTTATTATTCAATTTTAGAAATTTACCTTTAACATAAACTAATCCGTTTAATATTTTTCTTAGAATATTCCTGTAAATTATTTATATCAACAAATCTATTTATAGACTCTATATATGTTAGATTATTTGATTTAGTAGTATAAACTGTTAGTCCTACATAATGGTTTTCAGATATATTATATATTATTAAAACATGTTTTTTTATATTATTTTCAATTACTTCATAAATGTTTTGAGAGTATATATTCAAATTAAAACCTCCTAATATTAAATGCTGTAGCTTATATATATTTATATAAGCTACATACTCAATCATAAACTTCTTATAAAAAATCCTTCTTGAACTATCTATTTAATATAGAAGTTCTTCACTAATGATACTATATTTTTATATAAAAAGCAATACATTTGTTCTCTAAAATATAAAAAACTATAGATATTGCAAAATACTGGATTTTATGGTATAGTATAAGAAATAAAAATAGCAAGTAATAATTTACAAAAGATAAAAATGAGGGGAATTTAGTAAAGGGGAAAGACAATTTATAAATTTTTATATACAGAACGTAATAATGAAAAAGCAACAGAATTTGAAACAAAATCTCTTTTGTATTTATTATCTATGCGTGAAGATAGTAATGAAATAGATACTTTTCTAATTGATTGTTTTAATGATGTTACAGGAACAAACAAAAATTTTAATAAATTATGGGATATACAATCAAAAGGTGTTAAATCTTTAAATTCTAAAAAAATAGGAAAAGCTTTAATTACATTATTTGAGAATTACAAATCGAATATAAATTTTGATTTTTATATATTATTTTTTCCTCAGATAAATAGTATATATTTTATTAATGATAATCAAACAGTATTTGGAATAGAGAATTTTAAAGAAAATCATATTCAGAAAATAAAGAATGGATTATTAGAAGAATATATTAATAGACACCAAGAAGAAAGTATCAGTGATAATATTGAGCAAGAAATAGAAGACTTTATAAAAAAAGTAAATTTTGTAATTGCAGAAGATGATAAAAGTAAATATATAAAAAACATTATGGATTTAAAAAAAGCTTTTCAAAAAGATGATGAGTTCTTTAATAGTATATTTGACGATATTAGAGATAAGCAAAGTGCATTAAAAAATATTTCTATACATTTAAAAGAAATTGAAGAGGTAAGTGAAGTATTAAACTTTAAAAAATTTTTAAAAAAACAGGATATAGAAATGTTGATTGTAGATAGAATTGTAGGAACAAATATCTTTAAAAATAGAAGAATTCCAATAGGCTTTGTTCAATATATAGAAGGATTGGAACAGGATGAAATAAGAAATATAATACAAAAATGTGATAGTGAAGTAAGTTTAATGCTATTTAATAATAGTGACAAAAATGATTTTTGGATATTTTTTGAAAAAATATATTTACTAATAAAAAATAACATGTATAGTGATATAAATAGTGTATTTGATAAAGTAAAAAATGAGAAAGTAGTCAAGAATAATGTTCTAAGTGAAATAAGCACTAAATATTTTATTTTACTTATAGAAGAAGGAGTAAGAGATGAAAATAATTAGAGCAGGATTTGGAAATAGAAATGAAGCATTTATAGAAAAAAATTTTTCAGACAAAGTTAATATTATATATAGTAATGAGATAATAAGGGCAAAACATTATTAATACAAGGGATATTATATGCTATTGGAAACGAAGCTATTTTTCCAAGCGGATTTAAGAGTGACGAATATTATTTTTTTGTAGAGATATTAATAAAAGGTAAGATATATAAATTTTTAAGGATGAAAAATACTATTATTACAATTGTAGATCATATTTTTAGAGTATGTACCAGTATTAGAGAATTTAAGCGTTTCATTAATGAAAATATTTTTAAATTACCAGTAATATTGAAAGATGAAAAAAAGATTATAGTCGATCCAATGTTATATTATCAAATGTTTTTTTTAGGACAAGATAAAAGAAATTCGTCTAATATATTTAATAATGGTTATTATAATAAAAAGGATTTTTTCAATATGCTTTGTACATTAAATGGATTCCCAGTATTAGATATTGGAGATGAAGAAAAAGCAATTAATGCGAAGATCAATGAGAATAGAATAGAAATTAAAAGCAAGCCTTCGAGAATTAATAAAAGAACAAAAATTTTAAGCAGATTTGATGTAAAAATTCACCAAATGAACCACTAAAAAATGCCTATCAGAGTGCAAAAGTTCACTAAATGTACTAAATTTTGTAAAAATATGGGATTAGTTCACCCAGTGTACTTGAATCGGGCTAAAATTTAAAAGGAAAAGTACATCAAGTGAACTAGAGATTTTAAAAAAATTAGTAATAAATACACTAAGTGAACTAATGAATGATTTCAGAAATGAAGAATTTAAAAATATAAAAATAGATTGGAATAATACAGGAGATGACATTAGTATAGATCAATTACCAAACTAATTTGAATAGGAGTACATATGGGAATTTTAATTTTAAGCTTTAGTGCAAATAAAGTAAAAAATATTGTTAATATAATAAAAATTGAAAGGAATGATTATAATTTTTAAAGGAAAGAAAGTAATAATATTTGATATGGATGGAACTTTAATTGACTCGGTTGGCATATGGAATAAGACAGATGAAATTTTAATTGAAAAACTGGCAAATAAAAAAATACAAGTTCCAAATATACAGCAAGTAAGAGATACAATATTAGCAAAATGTAAGTCAGACGATATATATTTAGAATATTGTGACTTTTTAGGTAAAAAATTGAAATCAAGTTTGTCAGCTAAAGAAATATTAGATTTAAGATGGAATATTTCAGATCAATACATAAAAAATCAAATAGACTATAAGCCAAATGCAGATAGATTATTACATTTATTAAAGGAATAAGGATATATACTTGCTTTAGCAACAACTACTACAAATATACAACTAAATGCTTATAGAAATGTAAATCAAAATATAAAACAAAAAGCAGATATTGATGCAATATTTGATATTGTTTTAAGTAAAGAAGATGTTAAAGAAAAAAAGCCAAGTCCAGAAATACATAATAAATTAATGAAAATATTAGGTGTAAAACCAAGTGATTGTTTAATAATAGAAGATTCACTTATTGGAGTTCAAGCAGGAAAAAATGCAAGTATTGAAGTTGCAGTTATGTATGATAAGTATTCAGATGGGGATAGAGATCAAATAAATAGGATAGCAGATTATAGTTTTTCTTCTTTTAATGAAATAATAAAACAATTTGAACTCGAAAAAGGAGATGAAAGATAAAGTATGATACTTTCAACATTATGTTATATTGAAAAAGATAATAAATATTTAATGTTACATAGAACAAAAAAGAAAAATGATATCAATAAAGACAAATGGTTAGGAATAGGTGGAAAATTCGAAGAAGGTGAAAGTCCAGAAGAATGCATCGTAAGAGAAGTAATGGAAGAAACAGGTTTGAAATTAAATTCATACAAATTAAGAACTATTGTAACTTATGTATCAACAAATTGGGAAACAGAATATATGTATGTATTTACTTCAAATGATTTTACAGGAGATTTAATAGAATGCAATGAAGGAGATTTACAATGGATTGATAAAAAAGAGGTTACAAAGTTAAATACTTGGGAAGGTGACAAAATTTTTGTGGAGAAATTACAAAATGATAGTAGATTTTTTACAGTAAAATTTGAATACGATGGAGACAAATTAGTTAAATATAACTTAAAAGAATATTAGTAAATAATTTTGTAAGAATAATTAAAATTGAATGTAAAAGGAAAGATATAATATGAAAGATTTATTAAAAACAAATTGTTTTGATATACAAGAAACAATGATAATAGTAGGAAGTTGCTTAGAAAGTATGCAGCCTAAAGCATATAAAGAATTGAAACAAATTTCTTCGAATATTTATGACGTTTGTTTAGAAAAAGAACATTTAAACATGGTAGTAACTAAAATCATAGGCATGGTAGCAAGAGGAAAAATAAGAAATTGATATTTGCCACAGTAGATAAATCTCCTCACGGATGTATCGTACAACTATTTAAATGATAAACTTAACATATTAAATATGGTAGATGGAGGAGTTTATTCTTGTAAAGAACATCTAAAAAAACCAAGCAAAGAGATTTTTGATACATTAATTAAAAGATTTGACTTAAATAAAAAAGAAACAATATTTTTTGATGATAGCCAAAAAAATGTGAAAGCAGGAAATGAATTTGGAATAAAAAGTTATGTTTTTAACTCTATAAAAGACATAACTGCATTAGAACTTTAAAGATGGAGAAAAATATGATAGATAAAGTTGGTGGAGTAATTTTAAAAGATAAAAAAATTCTTGTACAAAGGAAAAAGAATAATAGAGAAGAATGCATAATTCCTGGAGGAAAACGAGAAGGAAATGAAACAGATTTTGAAACATTAAAAAGAGAACTTGATGAAGAATTAGATGTAGAATTATTGAATACTGAATTTCTAGGTGGCTATGATGATATTGCTTGTTTTTCAGATGAACCTATTCATGTTCAAACATATTTGACTGAAATAAATGGAACAATAAAATGCAAAAATGAAATTAAAGAAGCAATATGGATTGACAAGAATTATAAGGAAAAAGGAATAAAAGTAGGTAGTATTTTAGGAGAATATGTTATACCAAATTTAATAGAGAGAGGATTAATGTAATGATACTTGTAAGTGCTTGTTTAGTAGGAATTAATTGTAAATATAGCGGAGGCAATAATTATAATCAAAAAATTTTTGATTTAGTAAAGGAAGGAAAAGCAATACCAATATGCCCAGAACAATTAGGAGGATTAAATACTCCGAGAAAACCTGTTGAATTAAAAGTAATTAATGGTAAAAGATGTGCAATTGACAATGAAGGTAATGATCTTACAGAAAATTTTGAAAGAGGGGCATTAGAAGTATTAAATTTGGCTAAAAACTTAAATATTAATAAAGCAATACTTCAGCCAAGAAGTCCATCTTGTGGAGTTAATAAGATTTATAGTGGGAATTTTGATAATAAATTAGTTGATGGAAATGGTATATTAGCAGAACTTTTAAAGCAAAATGGAATAGATGTTTTGACTCCAAACGAAATATAAAATGATTATATTAGAAAATATATTATTAGAAGGAGAAACATAATGAAATACATATATACTGAAAAAGATTTAGATTTAATTTCTTGGGACAGAATTGATAATTTTATTAATAAAATTTATAAAGATGTAAACAATTATTTAATTAAAACTAATCTTAAAATAAAATATATTGTTCCTATCATGCGAGGTAGAGGAATTCCTGCAATAATGTTTTCTCATTTATTTAATGTTATTGATATGTTACCAATTCAATTAAAATATAATTATGAAACACATAATATAGATAAGAAAATAGGACTAGATTATGTTAAAAATACAAATATAGATAGTAATGAGTGTATATTGCTTGTTGAAGGTAATCATGTTACAGGAAAAACAGCTAATATAGCTGTTGATATGATTAGAAAAAAATTTGGAGACAATGTGAAAATTATTTATGTATCGCTAACAAGAGATTACACATATAGAAATAGTGTTAACAATGTTTGTTTTACAACTTGGGCAATGACAACTAATGAAATGAAAGAATTATCAGAAGATGAATGTAAAAAATTAAATATTAATTATAATTTAGTTTCTGTTTACCCATGGGAAAAGATTGAAGAAGAATTGAATGCTTTGAATTCTGACTAAGAGTATACGAAGAAAATATAGATATATTTTTATCTAGTAACAAAAGATGACTTTAGAAGAAAAAAAGAATTCAAAATTAGTAAATAATTAAAATTAAGGAGGTATCTGTATGAACAAAAATGTATTAGTAACAGGTGGTACAAGAGGAATAGGAGAAGCGATATCAAGAGAATTCGCTAAAAAAGGTTATGATATAATCATTAACTATGTTAATAGTAATGAAAAGGCTCAAAATTTAAAGCAAGAATTAGAAAAAGAATATAATATAAAAGTATTACCAATTCAAACCGATATATCAAACGAAATAGCAATTAAAAATATGGTAGATACAACTATAAAAGAATTTGGAAAGATTGATGTTTTAGTCAATAATGCAGGAATAGTAATGGATAGAGAGTTTGAAGACAGAACAGTTGAAGATTGGAAAAAAACATTAGACATAAATTTGATAGCCCCATTTGTTTTAACAAAATTAGTTGGTAAAGAAATGATGAAACAAAAAAGTGGTGCAATAATAAATATTTCAAGTACGAATGGAATAAATACATATTATCCAACAAGTGTAGATTACGATGCATCAAAATCTGGATTGATTAGTTTAACCTATGATTCAGCAGTTCAATTTGCACCGTATGTAAGAGTTAATTGTGTTGCACCTGGATGGGTAAATACAGAAATGAATAAAGAACTTCCAGAAGATTTTGTAAAAGAAGAAACAGAAAGAATTTTAGTAAAAAGATTTGCAGAACCAGAAGAAATTGCAAAAGTAGTAACATTTCTAGCAAGTGAAGACGCAAGTTTTGTAAATTCTACTGTAATAAAAGTAGATGGAGGTTGGTATTAAGGTGAATTTTAAAGGAAAAGTAACAATTGAAATGGCTTGTTCAATAAATGGATTAATAGCGACAGAAGATGGTAACGAAGATTTTCTATCATATAGAGGATGGGAAATAATGATAGAATTATTAAAGGAATATGATGTACTTATATGGGGAAGAAAAACTTGGGATAATATAATATCTTGGGGAGATGAATATTTAAAAGATTTGAAAGATTTAAATATTATTATTTTAAGTAGTAAGAATAGTGAAACAAATAGATTTCCCAATGTTACATATTGCAATTCAATAGATGAATGTTTAAAAGTATGTGAAAAAATGAAATATGAAAAATTATTTATCTCTGGAGGAGCAACTATTAATAATGCTTTTATGGAAAAAGGTATAGTAGACAATATAATTTTAAACTATAATCCATATGTACTGAACAAAGGAATACCATTATTTGAAGGCAATTATTTTGAAAATAAATTGAAACTTGAAAAAATCATTAAAGAAAAAGAGGACATAGTACAGGTACATTATAGTATTGTAAAATAGAAAGGAGAATTTTTATGGATGTTAAAGAAGCTATTCCAAAGAGCATAGCAACGATTATGAAAGATACATATGTTTATGTAAAAACGGATATTTTGGAGAAACCAGATATTCATTTTATGGTATCAAAAGATAAAGATGAGATAACGGTAGTAACTAAAAAAGAAAATTTAAAAGAATTAAATGTGTTAGAGGTAGTTGGAGATTATAAATTAATTGAATTTAAACCAGCTGTACCATTTCAAACAGTAGGATTTTTAGCAAAAATTGCAGAAACAATTGCAAATCAAGGTATGAATATATTAATTGTTTCTACTTTTTCAAAAGATTATATTATGATAAAAGAAGAATTATGCGAAAAGGGTATTGTAGCCTTAAAAAATGTTGGATTTCCAATAGAATATGAATAATAATTATGATAAAGATGAAAATGTACTTAAAGGGTATAATTTTTAGGAGGATATAAAATATGGAAAATTATTTTATAATACATGGCTCATTTAGTAGTCCATATTCAAATTGGATAGGATGGTTACATGATTTTATAGAAGATGAAGGAAAACAAGTATATGTGCCAGACTTTCCAATAGGGGTAGGATATCAAAATTATGAAAATTGGAGCAAGTTGTTAAAATATTATTTAGATTTAGAACTTATAAATGAAAATACAATAATTATAGGACATAGTATAGCACCAATATTCATATCAAAATTTTTAGTTGAAAATAAAGTAAAAGTTAAAAAATTAATATTTGTATGTGGATTTAATAATTATTTAGGAATAAATGAAGAATATGATGTAGTTAATAAATCAATGTATTTTGATAACTTAGAAGATGTGAAGGAATATGCAAATGAAATAATATGTTTTTATTCGGATAATGATCCATATGTAAAATATCAAGCTGAAAAAGATTTTGCAGATAAAATTGCAACGGAACAAGTTTTTATTCCTAATGCAGGACATATCAATAGTGAAAGTGGATATGATACTTTTGAAGATATAGTGAACTATATTTAATAAACAAATTTTAATAAATTGTATTAAAAGATAAATAAATAGGGTGTATTGGGGGATTAAAATGGTATTATTTTCAAATGAAGTAAAAAATATGAAAGAATTAGAGAAAATAATAAAAGATAATGATTTAGTGTCAAAAGAATATGAGGTTGCAGTTATTGTATATGCATTTGATAAAGAAAATAAAATAATATTTCAAAGGAGAGGTTTAGGGTGTCGAGATGAACAATTGAAATTGGAAACTATAGGAGGAAGAGTAAAGAAAAATGATATAGATTTTAGAACAGCCTTACAAAGAGAAATCACAGAAGAAGTTGGAACAGATGCAAATATTGAAATAGAAGATTTTATAATTTCTACTTATGCAAAAACATATGATACGAGATATAATAAAGAACAATCATGGATATATCTTGTCTATAAAGGAAATCTAGAAAGTGGTCAATTAAAAATAGCAGAGCCAGATAAATGTTTAGGATATGAGAGATATAAAATTGGCGAAGTTGACGAAAATGAATTAAGCAATGGTGCAAAAGAATTATATAGAATTGTAAGTGAAAAATATAGTTATTTAAAATAAAAAGAGAGGAAAAGTAAATAATGAAATACACTTTTAGAAATTGTACATTAGAAGATTTTGATTTTCTATTTGAATTAAAAAAAGAGAATTTTAAATGGTATGTTGATAAAATTTGGGGTTGGAAAGACGATGACCAAAAAGAAAGATTACAGCAAGATTTAAAAGAACATTTGAATCATAAAAGAATTATATTAGTCGATAATAAGCCAATAGGAATATATGCAGTACATACAACTCAAGATGGAGATTTATTTATAAATGAAATAAGTATATTAAAAGAATATCAAAATAAAGGAATAGGAAAAAAGATTCTAGAAGAACAATTAAAAGAAAATCATAAAAAAGGAATTAGAACAATTTTACAGGTATTTAAAGACAACCCTGCTAAAAAGTTATATGAACAATTAGGCTTTAAAGTATATGGAGAAACAGAAACACATTATCAAATGGAAAATTAAAAAAAGATTTATCAAATTAGATTGGAGAGAATATTAAATGGATAAGCCAATAAGAAAAGCAGTTAGATGCTATTTAATAAAGGATAATAAAGTAGTAGTGACTAAATATAAAGAAAGCAATAAAAAAGCAGGGTATTATGAAATACCAGGTGGCAAAATTGAAGAAGGAGAAACTCCAGAACAGACAGCTATAAGAGAAATGAAAGAGGAAACAGGACTAAAAATTAGGAACTTAAAATATAGGGGAAATATGACTATTGAATACCCAAATAGAATATTTGATTTTGATGTATTTATATGTAATGAATGTGAAGGAAAACCACAAGACTTTGAAGAAAATACATCTGAATGGATAGAAATTAATGAATTATTGAAAAAAGAAAAAATATTATCTAATATAATGATTTTAGATAGATTTTTTATTAAAGGTTTGATTGATGATAGATATAATTTAAAAATGAATATACAAGTAGATGATAAAGAAAACATACTAGATGTAAAATATAGATTAGAAGATAAAGAAAATAAAAATAGAAAAAGGTTGTAATAATGTTAAAACTATTATTTATTATAATAAAATTGAAGATATAGAGGATAAGATATTGAGATTTATCGAAGAAAATATATAATATAGAGAAAAGTAATTTAAAGGTGATATTTATGCAGGATATAAGAATAGAAAACATATTAAATAGTTTATCAAAATCAAATTTCAGAAGTAAATTTCATTTGAAACAAAAAGATAAAGATTATATAAAGGAAAAAGGAATGGAAAAAATCAGAGAACACGCATATGATTTCATAAATAAACGATTAGCACCAGAGAATATTCCAAATGATGGAAAACAAACACCTATGAGAGGACATCCTGTATTTATAGCACAACATGCTACTGCAACTTGTTGTAGAGGCTGTTTGTATAAATGGCATAAAATACAAAATGGAATAGAACTGAACGAGGAGCAGAAGGATTATATTATAAATGTAATAATGTCGTGGATAGATAGAGAAATGAAAAATAATTAGAAGAACATAAAAAGGTGGAGAGATAATGAAAGTATTAAGTTTAACAGAACCATATGCAGCATTAATTAAGGAAAGAAAAAAGAAAATAGAAACAAGAAGTTGGAAAACATCATATAGAGGTGAATTATATATACATGCAAGTAAGACATGTATACCAAAGAAATGGAAAGATAATAAAGAACTTATGAATTTAGTGAAAGAGAGTTCATTAAATTTTGGGAATATTATTTGTAAATGTAATTTAGTAGATTGTATTTATATGACTAAAGAATATGTAGAAAATATGAAAATTAATAATCATCAAGAATATATTTGTGGAATATATGAAGAAGGAAGATATGCTTGAATTTTAGAAAATATTCAAGTGCTAGACAATCCAATAAAAGCCAAAGGACATCTAAGTATTTGGAATTATGAAGAGGAATGTAAAATGTGAAAAGTGGAGGAAACTAAAAATGTATAAAAAATCTATTATGATTGATATGGATGAAGTTATTGTAATAGGAAGATTTTCGGAGTTCCTAGTAGAATTCTTAGGAAAAGTAGATTTTAATAAATTACATAGTCAATATAGGCAAGATTTAATAAAAGGAAGAGAAGATGAATTTAAAAAAATATATAAATATAAAAATCTATATAGAAATGATAATGGAGATTATATTGAGCCATTACCTAATTGTGTTGAAGTAATGCAAGAGTTAAATAAAAAATATGATGTTTATATTGCGACGGCTTATATTTGGAAAGAAGATGTAATTGATGCATCTACTAACCTGAAGAATAAGTTTGAATATTTACATTATTGGTTGCCTTTTATTGATACAAATAATTTTATATTTATGACAGATAAAACAAAAATAAGATATGATATAGGAATTGATGATAGACTATCTAATTTAGAAAATTGTGATAAGAAGTTATTATTTACAGAGTTTAGAAATAAAAAATTAACTGATGAAGAACTTGAAGAAAAAGGAGTAATAAGAGTAAATAATTGGTTAGATGTAAAGAAAGAATTATTATAAATATAGTTGCTTAAAATGAGTTTTTTTGTAATGGATGATGAATTATTGAATATAAAAAAAGAATAAGTCACATAATTGTACTAAAAATAATAGGGAAGAAGGAAAAAGTTATGGATAAACAAATTAGTATAGAACAAATAAGTAAATTTAGTGAAGAATATAATAAAAATAGAAATAATAAAATTATAGAGAATGCAATTACGAAAAATGGTCTAGAAAATGCTTGTATAGATAGGCAAGTTATAATAGAGAATGTACCTATTTTTAATATTGAATTACCAGAAAGTACAAGATATGATCAAAAAGACAGTTATAAGTGTTGGATATATGCAGGTATTAATGTAATAAAACATAATATCGCACAAAATTTAAATATAGATATAATGAAATTAGAAATATCAAATAATTTTATTGCTTTCTTTGATAAGTTAGAAAAATCTAATAATGCCTATGAAAATATTATAGAATTAGAAAATACAGATCTAGATTATATACATAAAGAAAAAATTGTAGAGTATTGTGTATCAGAAGGTGGATATTGGCAATGATTTGTTTCTATTATTAATAAATATGGAATTGTACCAATGTCTTTTATGCCAGATGTTGTTGAAAGTACCAATTATGAAAAAGTAAGCGATATATTTACTGAAAAAGTAAAAAAGGATATTAGTTATTTATTAAAATTAAAAAATGAGAACGAAAGCATAGAAAAATTAAGGAGCGATAAAGAAAGATTCTTACAAGAAAATTATAATTTGTTATCTAAAATACTTGGAGAGCCCAATTTTAAGTTTGATTATGAATATAAGGATAAAAATAACAACTATATAAGATATAAGAATATGACTCCAATAGAGTTTAAAAATAAATTTTTAACATTAGATTTAAACAATTTTGTATCAATAGGAAATCTACCAATGTATAATAAAGAATACTATAAAATATATTCAAAGAAGTATTTAGGAAACATATATAAAGACAGTTATGCAAAATTTTTAAATTTACCAATTGAAGATTTAAAAGATTTGACGATTAAGCAATTAAAAGATGGCATTCCAGTTTGGATGGGAGCTCATATTATGAAATTTAGAGATAAAAAATCTGGAATATTAGATATAAGACTATACGACTATCGAGATACATTAGATTTTAATCCATTAAGTAAAAAAGAGGCACTAGATTTACATGATATTGAAATGCACCATGCAATGACCTTTTGTGGAGTTCATCTATTAGAGGATAAACCTGTAAGATGGAAAATAGAAGATAGTTATGGAGATAAGGAAAAAGTAAATGGATATTATATAATGAATGACAATTTCTTTAATGAATTTGTTTTAAGTGTTGTTATAGATAAAAAGTATTTAACAGAAGAACAATTAAAACTACTAGAACAAGAGCCAATTGAGTTTGATGTAGGAGAGCCATTCTAATGTAAATTATAGTTTGGAGGAATGATAAGTGAGTGAAATAACAGAAAAAATCAAACAAGAATTATTAATTAGATGTGAAAAGTCAAAAGAAAAAGATGGATATGACTTTTGGAATGAACATATAAAATATGTTGTGGAGAATGGAATAGAATTAGCAAAAAAATATGGAGCAGATATAGAAATAGTAGAATTAGGAGCATTACTTCATGATATAGCAATGCCATCAGAGTATGGGGAAAGAGAACAGCATCATATTTATGGAGCAGAAATTGCAGAGCAATTATTAACAGAATTAAATTATCCAAAAGAAAGAATAGAACAAGTCAAAAATTGTGTATTAAATCATAGAGGTAGTAAAGATAGACCACGAAATACGATTGAAGAACAATGTGTGGCAGATGCAGATGTAATAGCACATTTTGATTGCATACCATCATTATTTTCTTTAGTCTATAAAGAAATGAAATTATCTATATCAGATGGAAAAGAATATGTAAGAAGAAAACTAGAAAGAGATTATAATAAGTTAAGCCCAAAAACTAGAGAACTATTAAAAGATAGGTATAAGAACATAATAGAAGTGTTATTTGTCAATTGACTTTATATTAGAGATTGTATTTTTGAAAAATTGCAAGAATATAATGGATTAGTAACAAGAGAACCTAATAATTTGAATTTTAAAAATGGCTTGATTTCAAGCGATTGAAAGAATAGAACTTTACAATATTTTATAGAGAAAAAGATGGAGTGAAACTAACTGGAGCAGGGCAAGAGTTTTTTAAATATGCAGAGCAAGGACTTGCAACCTTGAACTTAGGTGAAAAGTTAATAATGCAAAAAAGTGATTTGGCAACTGGAGAAATAGCAATAGGTTGTCCATCACATTTAACACATTTTATCTAATGGATTATATAGAAAAGGCAAAAACTGATTACCCTGATTTAAAAATAAACCTTATTAGTGGTGCAAATTTTGATAAAATGATACAAATGTTAGAAGAACATAAACTAGATTTTATAATAGATACAACACAAGTAGATACAAATTATAATAACATTATAATTGAAGAAATAAAAGAAGTACAAAATATATTCATTTCTAACAAACCAATTAAAATAAAAGATTTAAAGGAACTAGAAAGTCAAAAGTATATATTGAATTTTGAATATAGTTCTACTATAAAGAAATTGAGAAATATACTAAAACAGCATGATGTAGAAATAGAGTCAAATATGCAATGTGATATAACAGAGTTGAGGGTAGAGGCTACGAAACGAGGTTTAGGAATAGGCTATGTTATGAAAGAGGTTGTAAAAAACGAATTAGAAAACAAAGGAATTATATGAAGTAGAATTGCCGATAGAATTACCTAAATCTAAAATTAATTTAATCTATATAAAAAAACAATTAACACAAGCAGATAAAAAATTCATAAAAGAATATTTGAAAAAATAAGCATCACAAAATGGTGCTTTTTTAATTTTTATAAAATGTAAAAAAGTGTTTAAAAATGTGAAAAAATATTGTATAATAGCATCTATGAAAGAAAGGTGTATATATGATAAATGAAATAATAAAGAAAATAACCCCTTATATAGAAAAATCATATTTTAATAGATTTTTTAACTGGTTTATTAGAAAACTAGATTTACAAGATAAAGCAGAGAAATTAGATAAAAAGAAAAATAAAGGGAAACATCCTATACAACCAAGAAAAGGAGATATATATTTAATTGAGTTTGGTCAAAATATAGGAAAAGAATTAAGTAATACACACATGGGAATAATAGTTCAGGCTTCAAGCAACAATGTTGCCAGTCATACAGTTTTAGTTGTACCAATTTCAAGTTCTCCTAAGTTATATCCTACATATGAAAGAATACAAAAAGAAGATATAAAAACAGGTAAATTAGACAAATTGCCTTCAAAAGCAAAAGGAGATCAATTAACTTGTATAGATAAAGCAAGGATGTTATATAAAATTGGTAGTGTCACAGATGATTTTATGCAAAGATTAGAAAAAAGAATAATGAAAAATTTAGATATTAAGATTCCAAAAAAAGAAGAAAAACAAGAGAAAAATGAAATCAAAAATAACGAGAATGTAAGTCACGAAAATATAAATAAAAAGTCTGAAAATAAAGAAGAAACAAATACAGAGAATACAAATAAAGAAACACAATCTGAAGAAGTGAAAACAGACAAAAATAGCGAAAAAAAGATTGACTTCATCTAAAAATATGGTATAATTAAATTAATAAAAGATATTTTACCACATTGATGGTGGTACTACTTATAACGAAAGTTATAAGGTTTGATTTAAGAATAGGAGAAATCCTATTCTTTTTGCATAGAAAATAGAAATCAGCATATAATATTAATATAGATTAATCTAATTTTTAGGTAATAGACCTAACTATATATGAAGAACTTCATATAGCTCGATTCAAGAGTGATAATATATTTTTATATTATTGCTCTTTTTTTGATTATGCAAACTTTAGGTTTGTGTTTTAGCAACTTTTTCTAGATAGATAATTTGTGGAAATAATTATATAATTTTATTGCCTAATTAAGAGTGAATCTATGTCAAATTTTTGCTTTTTAAAAATATATTGATTTGTTTTAAAAATAAGAACCTGCCCAGACATAGCAATCAAAGATTGAAGTCTGGTTCCCTAGAACTTTATTATTTTCAATAATAAAAATGATAAAATAGAAAATATTAAAAACTTTTAAAAAAAATTTATAGCACGGAAAATTGAAAAAATCTGTGTTATAGATTTTTATAGAACGAAAAAATGGAAAAATCCGTGCTATAAAATTTCATAGGACGAAAAAACAAAAAAATTCGGCTTATAAAAATCCATAAGACGAAAAAATTAAAAAATTTGTCCTATAAATTATTTTGAGTCAAAAAAATTAAAAAATTTGATTTATAAAATAAAAAATCAAAAATAAATTAAATAATACTACTAAAAGGCAGGAAAGAGATACAGAGTGTATCTCGTAAACACATAGAAAAACAAGTTTTCTAGTCCTCTGTAAACAGCCAAAATATACAGAGAAAGTGCAAGGAAGAATAGATAGAACTACAGGGCTACAAATAAATAGAAAACTAAAAGTAGCAGCATATGCAAGAGTAAGCACAGATTCAGAAGACCAATTAAATAGTTTTGAATCGCAAGTAAAATACTACAATGAAAAAATAACAAAAAATATAGAATGGTCTTTTGTAGAGGTATATGCAGATGAATCAATATCAGGAACACAAGATTACAAACGAAGTAATTTTATGAGAATGATACAAGATAGTATGAATGGAAAAATTGATTTAATACTAACAAAATCAATATCAAGATTTGCAAGAAATACACTAGATACTCTAAAATATGTAAGAATGCTAAAAGAGAAAAATGTAGCAATTCTATTTGAAGAAGAAAATATTAATACTCTAGAAATGGCAGGAGAATTACTATTAACAATATTAAGTTCAGTAGCACAACAAGAAAGTGAAACAATATCATCACATGTAAAACTAGGACTAAAAATGAAACAACAAAGAGGAGAACTAATTGGATATAATGGCTGTTTGGGTTATATTTATGATAAAGAAAACAAGAGTATATCTATTAATCAAGAAGAAGCGGAAATAGTAAAATATATTTTTAATAGATATGCACAAGGTGTAGGTTCAAGTATAATTGCAAGAGAACTAACAAACATGAAATATCTAACACCAAAAGGACTAACAAGATGGAGTGATTCAACAGTTAGAAGAATACTGAAAAACGAAAAATACAAAGGTGATGTCTTACAAGGAAAGACATATACTACAGACCCTATAACACATAAACGAGTAATCAATATGGGAGAAGAAAATCAGTATTATATTAAAGAACATCACACAGCAATAATTGAGCCAGAACTATTTGATAAAGTACAACAAATATTAGAAAAAAGAGCAGGTTCAAGAAGTAAAGGAAAAAGAAGAGGTAATTATAGTAGAAAATATCCATTTAGTAGTAGAATTTATTGTGGATTTTGTGGAACTGTTTTAACAAGAAGAAACTGGAATTCAAAAACTAAAAATGAGACACCAGTATGGCATTGTATGAACTTTGTTAAAAGAGGAAAACAAGAATGTCCTAAATGTAAAGCAATGAGAGAAACAGTAATAGAAAATTGCTTTGTAGATGCATACAAAATATTATGTAGTAACAAAGGTGATATTGTAAATAAATTTATAACAAGAATAAACAGTATTATTACTGAGAACTCATCAAGTAAGTTAATAGAAAATATTGAAACAGAAAAAGAAAAGCTAAGATTAAAAATGAATAAATTAATTGATTTAAGTTTAGAAAATGCTATTGATAGAGAAACATTCTTAGAGAGAAAAGAAAAAATGCAAAATCAAATCGAACAATTAAATTTAAAGCAAGAAAAATTAGTGATGGATGAAAGAAACAAAACAAACAGAAAACTTAGTCTAAATAAGCTAAAACGATATCTTGAAAACGGAGAAATTATAACAGAATTTGATAAAGATGCTTTTGAAATTTTAGTAAAACAAGTTATAATTGGTGGATATGATAAAAAAGATAAAGCAGATCCAAAACAAGTAACTTTTGTGTTAAAAAATGAAAGTAAGATAAATTATGAAGATTATCTACAGACAAGCAACGATATTAATCAAAAAAGTCTACAGATGAGCGACCACACATGTGGAGTGTATGGCGGTGCTACAACTAAAACGAGACATGTAATACTTGATTTTGATATAGTTTCAGAGATTATAACTTTTGAACAGAAAAGCAGATTTGGAAAAGAAAAACATCAAAATTTGGGTGTGAAAGTTAAAGTGATTGCCGATATGGTAGTGGAAACACATAAATTATTTTTTATAGGTCAAAGTTTTAGGACTTTTTGACTTATAAAATTCTGTAGGTCAAAAATAATAAAAAAATTGACCTATAGAATCCATAAGACGAAAAATTTCAAAAATCCGTCCTATAAAAATTTATAGAACGGGAAAATTAAGATTTTCGTCCTATGGGATTTTATATCACGAAAATTTAAGAAAATTCGTGATATAATCTTTGCAAAACAAGTTTAATCTCCAATAAAAATAATATCAAGAGTAAATAAATTCACTTAGTTCGCTCTTGACATTATCTTTATTGGAGATTTTGTGGCAATTAAGCAAATGTAAGGATTGATATATATTTTCAATTCATTGTAAATTATTAATTTCTATGGTATAGTAATAAAAATGAAAAAAGTGCAAAGGTGAAAATAATGAATATTAGAAAAATAAAAAAAGAAGAATTTGAAAAATTAAAAACTTTGTTTCCTGATAATAATGAAATGTGGATTAAGTATAAGAGAATGAGATTAGAACAATTTGAAAAAAAGGAAATAACTGTATTTGTAATTGAAGATGATAGAAACATTATTGGAGAAATAACTGTAAATTATGTAAGTCATGAATTAGAAACTGAAACAATACCAAATCGAAGGGTTTATTTAGAAGCATTTAGAGTGGATAAAAAATATCAGGGACAAGGATTAGGACAAAAATTAATTAATTATTGTATAGAATATTTAATTAAAAAAGGATATACACAGTTTACAATAGGAGTAGAAGATGACAATGAAATAGCAAAACATATATATTTTAAATTAGGATTTGATGAAGCAATAGATAAAGGACATGGTGATGAGTTTGATCCTAGTGAATATACCTTATATTTGAAGGATATTGATAAGATTGAACTACAAAAAGACATAGGAATTCTTATAAGAGAAGAAAAGTTGGGAACATTGGTAAAAAATATAACTAAAGTAACAGGTGGATTATCTCATAGAATGTATAAAGTAGTAACCAATAAAGGCATATATGCAATAAAAGAACTGAATTCTGGAGTTATGAAAAGACAAGATGCATATTCAAATTTTATATTTTCAGAGAAAGTTACTGATATTGTAAAAGAAAATGGTATAACAGCTATTGGAGCTATTAAATTAAAAAACAATGATATTATGAGAAAAATAAATAATAGATATTTTATGGCATTTGATTGGATAGAAGGTAAAACCTTGAAAGCTGAAGAGATAACAGAAAAACATTGTGAAATAGTAGGAGAAATTCTAGCCAAAATTCACAATATCGATTTTTCTGAAATTGAAGATAATGAGAGAAAAAAGATTAATATAGAACAATTTGACTGGAATAAATATTTAGAATTAGCAAAGAGAAAAAACAAAGATTACCTCAATATTTTAGAGAAAAATATTGATTTATTATATGAATTAAATAAAAAATCAAATGAAGCAATTAAATATGTTAATGAAAATTTAGTTATTAGTCATACTGACCTTGATAGAAAGAATGTAATTTGGCAAGAATATAAACCATTTATTATAGATTGGGAAGCTAGTGGGTATATTAATCCAACTATTGAATTAATACAAGTTGCTTGGTATTGGTCTGGTGGAGATGTAGAAAATTTAGATTATAATAAATTTGAAATAGTAGTAAATAGTTATAAAAAAAATTCTAAAAATGAAACTGATACTAATATTAAAAAAATAATATATGCAGACATTTACGGTGGACTTGGATGGTTAGATTATAATTTTAAAAGGTCATTATGTATAGAAAATGATTATAAACAAGAGGAAATAGAGTTAGCCGAAAGTGAAATTGTACAGGCTATAGAAGAAATTAAATATAATGTTAGTCAAATGGATAAGATGATAGAAATTCTAAAAAAATAATGAATTTTTATTTAAATTTGTCAGAAAAAATCTCAAAGATTAGGAGAAAGATATGAACGATGAAGTATCAATATTTTTGAAGAGAAATATATTAGAGATAATTTAAGATTAGCATTTTACTTAGAAAGCTAGATTTATAGCACGGAAATTTTATAAGTCCGTGCTATAATTTTATAAAATAAAAAAATTATAAGAAATACTTGCCGTTTTCATTCGTAAATGATACAATATTTACGAATGAAAACGGCAAAGGAGAAATAGTGATGGATGATATACAAAAGGTAGAAAAGTTATTAAAAAAGAATAATGGAGTAATTGAAACATACCAAGTAGAAGATTTAGGGATTAACAATAAGGTTTTAACGAGAATGATAGAGAGAGGATTAATAGAAAGAGTAGCAAGAGGAACATATATAGGTGCAGATACATTTGAAGATAAATACTTTATTACACAAGCAATTTGCAAAAAAGGAATATTTTCTCACGAAACAGCTTTGTACTTTCATGATTTATGTGATAGAACACCTATAAGATATCAATTAACAATACCAAGTTACTATAATACAAAATTGTTAAAAAATAAAAATTATCAATTTTTCTATTTAAAAGAGGAATTATATGAAATAGGAATTGTAGAAATGAAAACACCTTATGGGAATAAAGTAAAAGTTTATGATTTAGAGAGAACAATATGTGACATTATAAGAAATAAAAAGAAAATTGAAATAGCTTTATTTACAGACGCAATGAAAAGATATGCTGATAGAAAAGATAGAAATTCTATTAAATTGCATAAATATGCAAAAATATTTAATATTGAAGATGAACTAAGAAAATATCTGGAGGTTTTGCTATGATAGCTAAAAATAGAGCACAACTAAAAGCATGGATAAAAAACATGTCAACAAAAGTTGATGTAAACGAAAATATCATTTTACAAAACTATATGCTAGAGAGACTATTGGAAAGAATTGCTGTATCAGAGTATAAATATAAATTCATATTAAAAGGTGGAATGCTAATAACAGCTATAGTAGGAATAGATATGAGAAATACACTAGATATGGATGCAACAATAAAAGGCTTTGATTTAGAAAAAGATAATCTTGAAAATATTTTAGATGATATATTTAAGATAGATTTAGATGATGGTGTAACTTTTGAATTTAAAGGAATAAAAGAAATAAGACAAGAAGATGAATATGGTGGATATAGAGTATCATTAGATGCAAAATTTGATAAGTTAGTTGTACCTATGAAATTAGACATAACAACAGGAGATGTCATTACTCCAAAAGAAATAAAATATAAATTTGATTTAATTTTTGAAAATCGTTCTATAGAAATACTTGCATATAATATGGAAACTGTGATAGCAGATAAATTTGAAACAATTATATCTAGAAATGTTGATACTACAAGAGCAAGGGATTTTTATGATATTTATATATTATGGACAACACAACAGAAGAATTTTGATAAGAAATTGCTAAAACAAGCTATTATAAAGAAATTTGAGTATAGAGGATCCATTGATAAATTTGATAATATAGATGAAATAATGGAAGTTATAAAAGAAAGTGACGCTTTGAAAGAGCATTGGAAAAATTATCAGAGCAAGTTTAGTTATGCAGAAGATATTAGTTATGAAGATACTATGAAAGTGTTGGAAGAAATAATAAATATAATAAAGAAAAATAAAGGAGAATAAATGGCTAACGATATTTTGAAAAATAAAATTTAAAAGTTAAAGAGAATCCTAAGTAAAGTACCTTTGTAATAGGTGCTTTATTTTTGAACCAAAAATTCAATGTATTCAGTGCAAATTTTAATGATTTTGTTGAGGAAAATGTAAATCTGTGATATAAATATGGTGATATATGGAGGTAAGACAAAATGGGTAAAGTATTAAAAGTAAGAGAAGTAGGAGACCCTATTCTTCAAAGACAATGTAATGAAGTAGATATAAAAAACATTAATGAAGAAATTTTGGATATTATAGAAGATTTAAAATCAACACTAGAATTTGGAACAGGATTAGGAATTGCTGCACCTCAAATAGGTGTAGATAAAAGAATTATTGTAGTAGGAGCAAAAACAGAAAATATAAAATACAATGATGCAGAAGAAATACCAATAACAGCAATGATAAATCCAACATGGAAGAAGTTATCAGAAGATGCAGATGTGCAATACGAAGGTTGTATGAGTGTACCAAGCATAAGAGGAAAAGTAGAAAGATATAAAAATATAGAATTGACTTATTATAATGAAAATGGAGAGAAAATAGTAAAACCATTAAATGGATTTTTTGCAAGATTAGTTCAACACGAATGTGACCATTTAGATGGAATAATATTTTTAAAAAAAGTAAAAGGAACTAATGGATTTGCAATCAAAGAAAATATTGATAAATATAATTTGAGGAATGAAAAATGATATACCTAAAAACATTTAAATTAAGTGATAGCAGAATAAAAAATAATAATATATATCCATTTAATGTATTACAAAATAAAGAGCCAGATATATTTATATTTGACAGCATAACAGTATTATATGGAAATAATGGCTCAGGAAAATCAACCATACTAAATATCATTGCTCATAAATTAAATTTAAAAGGAAAAGAACGAAGTAATCCAAAAGTTGTTGGAACATTAGATTATTTTGAGGATTATGCATCAAAATGTGAATATGAACTAGGAGAAAATGAGAATGGTAGAAAATTAACTAGAATACCAGAAAATAGCAGATATATAAAAAGTGAAGAAATCTTATATGAAATAAGGAAAATACAACAAGATGCAATTTTACAAGAAAGTATAGAAAGTAATTTAGCAAGAAAAAGAGGATTGCAAAATGCAAAGGATTTTTTGCAAACAAAAGAAGGTGGAAAACAATTTGCAAGGTTTGAATTTTCGCAAGATAAGTATTCTAATGGAGAAACAACATTGCAAATTTTAGAAGATAATATTGAACCATACAATTTGTATTTATTAGATGAACCAGAAGTTTCATTATCCCCGCAAAATCAAGTAAAACTTGCAGAAGAGATAAATAAAATGGCAAGATACTTAGGTATTCAATTTATAATTGCAACGCATTCTCCATTTATGTTAGGAATTCTAAATGCTAAAATATATAATTTAGATACAAAAGATTATAAAGTTCAAAAATGGAGTGAACTTGAAAATGTAAGATATTTTTATGATTTTTTTAAGAGTAGAAAGAATGAATTTGAAAAATGAATTAGAAGAAAAAATATGGAGGTTGAAAAATATGGATTTCGATGATGAAGAATTTATCAAAAGAGAACAATCAGATGATTTATTATTTGAGGCATATGATGAACAAGTAAAAACAAAAGCAATAAAACAAGGAGAAGAATTATTAGAATTATGTGAAAGTGATAATTTAGGCATAAGATATTTGATGATAGGATTATATACTGCACTGGAAAAATTTGATAAAGCTGAAGAACTATATAATAGGTATTCAGACGATTCAGCTTTTATGCTATTTCCTTTATCTATAATGTATTATAAAAATGGAGTTTATAGAAAGTGTAAAAGAGTACTTATAGAAGTACAAGAAGTAATGAACATTTACTAAATTATCTAACTGGAAGAAAGAAATTTACAAAAGCCAAAATAGAAGAAATTGAATATGAGGATACATATTCATGGGGCTCAGAAGCAGAAGCTTATCTTGTAGTTAAAGATAACAAATACTTATTGGGAACAGTACCAACATTTATAGAATTCATAGAAAGAGAGATTTAAAAATGGAAGAACAAATAAAGGAACTAACATTATTGCTATTATATTTGACATCATGGACTGAAAGAGAACCATATGGTAAATATCAAAGAACATGGAAGGGTTATGACTTTGATATTTTAAATAAATTACAAAGTGAAAATATGATAGGTGGAAGTACATATAAAGCCAAGTCTACATATATAACAGAAAAAGGAATTGAAAAAGCAAAAGAATTAATAAAAAAATATAATATTAAAAAGTAAAAATTTATTTAATAATAAAAATGAGGAATTGAAATTATGAAAGTTAATGAGTTAAGAGAAATAATAAAAAATTATAATGAAGAAGATAAAAGAAAAATAATTGTTGAATTATATAAAAGAATACCAAAAAATATCAAAGAAGATTACAATATAGATAATTATATAATAAATCTAAATACAAAAATAGAAAAGGTAGATAAAAATATAACAATAGAAAGATTAGAAAAAGAAGTAGAATACTTTATTGAATGTGCAAGTGATGACTTATATGCAAGACCAAATAAAATAATTCCAAAAAATGAAAGAAGTAAATGGAGATTTAAAGTAAAAACATTCTATAAGCAACTAAATAGCTTTTTACCAACAACAGAAGAAGGCAAAAAAGCAACAGATTTATTAAAAGATTTATTTGGGGTTTTAAGTTTTGGAACACATTATTTAACATTTTCTAGTTGGAATACATTTGGAGCTATTCAAGTTTCACAATCAGAATTTCTTAAAAATATTGTTCAAAGAAAATTATCAAATGGAATAACAAAAGAAAATCTATCATATTGTATAGATTTACTAAATGTTAAATATGATCCGCAAGAATATCATAGAACAATATTATATTCATTTGAATCATGTTTAAAAACTACGGATGCAAAATATATGGCAATAGAATTATTAAAAGAGCAAGTGGAAAATTGGAAAGAAAAATATAAAAAACAAGCTAGCTATGAAAATGAAGAGTATTTAAATTATTTTGTTGAATGTGTTGTTCAAATTTATTTTGATTTATGTGAAATCCAAGAAGGAATAAAATACTTTCACAAACAATACATAAAAAAAGATAAAGAGATTAAGGAATATATATTATTAGAAATGCTAGAGGAATTTGAACTTTACAAAGAATGGATATTAGAATATGAAATCCAAGCAGAAAAAATAGACTATAGAGATAGTTTAAGAGAAAAATATAAAGAATACAAAGAAATATATTAAAATAGCCTATATAGATGAATACAAAAAGAGGAGATAAAAGCGGATATTAAATATTATGAAAAAGTATATAAAAAAATAGAAAATAAATGTAAAATTACCAAATAAAGCAACAAATAATTTAGTAAGATATATAGATATAATTAGATTGTAGGAAAGTAAAAAAGGTTATAAAATAAATATAGATTTTTAATGATTGAGATATGACCAAAATAAATGACAATTTTAGAAAATTATGAAATAAATACAAAAGTTATAAATGAATAAGATAATGTGTCTCTAACAGATATTGCTAAAAAGGTTAATGGAAACGAGCCTAGATTTGTTATTCAAAACTGGATGAGAAATAAAGATACATTGATTATTTAGGACCATGGGAAAAAATATATAATCCAAATTTTAACCGTGTGGGATTCGAGGCGGTTAAAAATGAAGCAGGAAGAAACAGATTCACAATGTCTCCATCAAAATGGATAAAATCTGTTGATGCAAATAGAAAGGAAAATCAAGATGATAAATTATAAAAAAATATTAAAGCAAATAAATACAGAAGAATTAGAGGATTTTACGCTGGAAACTATAATAGAAAATCCATATATTAAAGAAAAATTTGAAATAAGATTTTCACGGATATTTTCCAAAAAAATCTAAAGAAGAATTTAAAAGATTATTATATAAATCATTATATAGAATATCAGATAGAGGATATATCAGTGATGAAATGGGTAGCGAGGCAATGGATATCCTTTATGATTATTCATATAAAATAAAAAATGATATAGAAAATAATAATATATCAGAAGCTATTAATATCATTGAGGCAACTATGGAGACAATAGGAGAATTCTGTATTGATGGTTCAAATGGAGAACATGGCGATATACAAAGTGAATTCAAAGAAATTATGGAAATACTACTAAAAAAGTCTACATCGCAAGAAAAGGAAATGTTTTTATCATGGTTAAAAGAATATATAGAAGAAGATGATGAATTTATTGACTTTAAAGACGAATTTCAAAAATTATATAATAAAAATATATAAAATTGTTAAAAGGAGTAACTATGGAAGTAAAAGAAATAATAGAAAGTTTAAAATATAATAAAGATGGTAAATTTCAAAAAGAAAGTGTTTTAGAAGCAAGAAAGAAACAAAAAGAAGTAACAGAAGAATTATTAAATGAATTAGAAAAAGTAGCTAATAATATTTCCTAAAAACATTTAGAAAGACAAGCTTTCTAATCATCTACAAAAAATATTTTTGTACAGATAAAATGCAGAGTACATACACTTCGGTGTATTTTTTATTAAAAAATATTGAAAATCGGGCATTTGCTATACTTGTAAAGTTATAGAAAGTATGCTAAAATATGAAAAATTAATATGAGGTTTTAATAGAGAAAAAAATGACGGATTTAGATAATGTAAATATAGATAATAGCTATAAAAACATTAATAGGAAATGCAAAAGAAAATATTAGATTTTGGTAACAACGTCACAAAATTTATAATAATGACACAGTTATAAAGACTCGTGCCAATGGTATGAAAATTTGGAGGAAATATGAAGAAAAATATAGAAGAAATTATAAAAGAGTATGAAAATAATATAAATAATGCAAGAAAATATAATTCATATATAAATGAAGTAAGAGAATATAAAGGTTACATATTTAAAGAAATAAATGATTTAAAAAAATTTAAAAATGAATCACAATGGTTAAAAGAACTTATGAATTTAAATTATTGCACTCCAAAAATTATAGGGACATATAATCAAAAAATAATAATTATGGAAAAAATAAAAGGAAATGCAATAAAAGATGAAGAAGCAAAAGAACATTTGTATAATATAGGAAAACTAATGGCAAATTTACACAATATCCCAATTAAACAAAAAGTTAATTGGAAGAAAGCCATGATGTCAGAATATCTAGAGTTAAAAGAATCAGCAAAAGGACTAATGGAAAATAATATTTTTGAAATATCAACAGGAGTTTTAGAACAAAAATTAGAAAAAATCAATGTTTCAAAATTAGCAGTTATACATAGGGATCTTAGACCAGAAAACATAATATATTCAGAGGGAAAATACTATTTGCTTGACTTAGAGAGTATGTGCATTGGAGATAGAGATTATGATTTTACAAGGATGTTAAATCTATTAAATCAAAAGGAAATTTATCAATATGAAGATTTTAAAAATTTAATAGATGGTTACAGATACATAAATGATATAGAAATATCTGAAGGAAAATGGCAATTATATAATAGATTTTATGCTTTTAGGATATATTCTAAAATGTTAACTGGAAAAATAAATAGAGATAGTGAATTTGAAGAATATCTAAAAAATATTTTAATTACGAAATATGATAGAGTGACTGAATGGATAAAAAAATATAACTTAGAAAGAAAAATATAAAAAATCAAATTTTATAAGGAGTAAAAAATGTATATACCATTGGGAAGCTATGGTAGTAATCCTATTGTAGTATTAAATACCAAAAGAACAGTTGATTTACCTAAAGTAGCAGTAGTTACACATTTTGAAAAAGCTTTTGCAAAATTTATAAATGAAATAAGTATATTAAAAAAATATCGAAATAAAGGAATAGGAAAAAAGATTTTAGAAGAACAATTAGAAGAAAATTATGAAAAAGGTATTAGAACAATTTTAAGGTATTTAAAGAGAATCCTGCTAAAAAGTTATATGAACAATTAGGCTTTAAAGTATATGGAGAAACAGAAATACATTATCAAATGGAAATTTAAAAATTTGTTAATTAGAACATATAAATAAAAAAATTAGGAAATTATAATAAATATATATAGTATGGAAATTTAACAAAATCCGTGCTATATATTTTTTTAACACTATATTAAATAAATTTTTTACAAAATTTGTTAAAAAGATTGAATATATTTAAGAAATATGATACAATACAAATGTTCGTACAAAACAACCAAAAATAGCCAAAATTTAATTTGTAGGAGGCGATATAAATGAAGTTAGAAGATTATAAATCAGGTGAATATGTGAAAATGAATGATTATAAAGCATTTATTCCTAGTAAAATAAACTATAACTGGGGATGGGATGATACTAAATTGGACAAACTATTAGCAGAAGCCAACAGACAAATTGGAGAGTTAAATGCATATTCATTATTAATACCAAATGTAGATTTATATATTAAAATGCATGTAAAAATTGAAGCTAATAAATCAAGTAGAATTGAAGGAACAAGAACGACCGTAGAAGAAGATTTATTAGATGTAACAGATATTAACCCAGAAAAAAGAGATGATTGGGAAGAAGTACAAAATCATGTAAAAGCTACAAACTATGGTGTAGAAAGAATAAAAAATGGGTTTCCAGTATGTACTAGATTAATAAGAGAACTTCATAAAATATTAATGCAAGGAGTTCGTGGAGAACATAAAACACCAGGAGAATTTAGAACATCACAAAACTGGATTGGAGGAAGTATGCCAAGTAATGCAGTATATGTTCCACCACCACATACAGAAATTGCAGAATGTTTAACAGATTTTGAAAAATTTATAAATAATGAAGAAATAGATACACCAGACTTAATAAAAATTGCAATTTTACATTATCAGTTTGAATCAATACATCCTTTTTTAGATGGCAATGGAAGAATAGGAAGACTACTTATACCATTATATATTCAAAGCAAAGGAATGCTTGATAAGTCTTGTTTATATATTTCTGATTACATTGAAAGAAATAAAGATACATATTATGATATGCTAACAAGAGTAAGAACTCATAATGATATGATAGCTTGGATTAAATTTTTCTTAGAAGCAGTTATAGAAACATCAAAAACTGCAAAAGAAAAATTTAGAAATGTAGTTGAACTTACAATGGAAATGGATAAGGTTATAATGGATTTACCAGTAAAACCAGAAAATGCTAAAAAAGTATTAGATATATTGTATGATGAACCAATTGTTTCAAGAAAGAAAATATTAGAGTTAATAGATATAAAACCAACAACTTTAAATGTATGTATTAATGCATTAAAAGAAAAGAATATTATTATAGAAACAACTGGATATAGTAGAAATCAAGTATTTGCTTTTCAAAAATATATCAATTTGTTTTTAAAATAAAAATTATAAAACGGAAAATATTAAAAAATCGTTTTAAAAAAATTTATAGCACGGAAAATTGAAAAAATCCGTGCTATAAATTTTTATAGAACGAAAAAATGGAAAAATCCGTGCTATAAAATTTCACAAAACGAAAAAATTGGAAAAATCGTTCTATAAAAAATCCATAGGTCAAAAAAATCAAAGATTTTGACTTATAAAATTAAAAATCAGAAATAAATTAAACAACATTATTAAAAAGATAGAAATGAGATATAGAGAGTTTTTTGTAAATACATAAAAATGATAGTTCTATAATAAACTTACTATTATTTGCTTTTGACATCATTTATGTGAGGATTCTGTGATAATAAAGGTAAGTATAGAATTATATAAATATCAGTAAAAAACTATTAAAAAATTGAAATTTGTGGTATAGTGTGAATAGAAAGTTAGAGGTGTGAGAATATGAAAAAAGAATATTGCATAATTACAACAGCATGTAATAAAAAAGAAATTGCAGATAATATAGTGGAGACATTGTTGGAAAAAAGGTTAGTTTGTTGTTGCCAAGTAACAAATATAAATAGTTCATATTGGTGGAAAGGAAAAATTGAAAGAGAACCAGAGTTTTTTATTCAAATGAAAACAAAAAAGACTTTATTTAAAGAAGTTGAAAAAGAAATATTAAAAAATCATGATTACGAAACTTGTGAGATTATATCTTATGATATTACAAATGGAAATGAAAAGTTTTTAAAATGGATAGAAGAAGAAACAAAATAGAAAAATGGGAAGGAAGTAATAAAATGAATAGTCAATTAGATTTATGGAATAAATTAAATGAAGAAAACACATTGCAAGAAGTACAACAATATATAAAAGATGTAATAGAAATAAGAGGTTTTTCAAATCAAGAAATGGAAAAAACAATGTTATTACTATTAGAAGAAGTTGGAGAATTAGCAAAATCTATAAGGAAAAATTCTACAGATATGGGAATTGATAAAAATAAAGCTAACCATTATGATACAGTAGAAAGTGAAGTAGCAGATGTTTTTATTGTATTATGTAGTGTGTGCAATAAACTAGATATTGATTTATATAAGGCTTTAAAAGATAAAGAGCAGGAAAATATAAATAGGATTTGGAAAAAAGAATAATAGAGGAGAGATAAGATATGATACTTTCAACATTATGTTATATTGAAAAAGATGATAAATATTTAATGTTACATAGAACAAAAAAGAAAAATGATATCAATAAAGACAAATGGTTAGGAATAGGTGGAAAATTCGAAGAAGGTGAAAGTCCAGAAGAATGCATCGTAAGAGAAGTAATGGAAGAAACAGGTTTGAAATTAAATTCATACAAATTAAGAACTATTGTAACTTATGTATCAACAAATTGGGAAACAGAATATATGTATGTATTTACTTCAAATGATTTTACAGGAGATTTAATAGAATGCAATGAAGGAGATTTACAATGGATTGATAAAAAAGAGGTTACAAAGTTAAATACTTGGGAAGGTGATAAAATTTTTGTGGAGAAATTACAAAATGATAGTAGATTTTTCACAGTAAAATTTGAATATGATGGAGACAAGTTAATAAAATATAACTTAAAAGAATATTAGTAAATAATTTTACGAGGTGATATAGATGATAGATTTACATATGCACACTATATATTCGGATAAGGATAAAAAAGTTTAGAGATGATTAAATAAAATGAATATTATAGAAATTTATAAAAAATATCATTTATAAGACAATCAACATTTACTATATGAGAATAGAAAAAAATTAATTGATAGGTTTATATTAAAATTTCCAGAAATGAAAAAATACATATCAAATTACCGAAATAAACCTTCTCAGTCATCTAATTAAATAGAGTTTTAATGATTGAAAACTAGATAAGATTATGGTATATTGTAAATCAATATAAGTATTGGAGGAATTTATGGAATATTTAGATATATTAGATAAAAACGGAAACAAAACAGGAGAAAAAAAGCCAAGAAAAGAAGTTCATAGCAAAGGATATTGGCATAAGGGTGTTCATATATGGATAATAAATTCAAATAGGGAATTACTAGTTCAAAGAAGAAGTAGTAATAAAGATGTATATCCTAATAAATTATATATATCAGTTGCAGGACACCCTATTAGTGTGAAGATGAAATTGATAGTATAAAAAGAGAATTTGAAGAAGAAATAGGTATTGAACTAGATACTAAAAAATTAGAATATTTATTTACATTTTCGCAAGAAGTGATAGAAAATGATGGAAAATTTTTAGATAATCAATTTTATGATGTATATATAATAGAAATGGATTTGGACATAAGTTCACTAAAGTTGCAAAAGGAAGAAGTAAGCGAAGTAAAAAATATATATTATAAAGATTTTGAAACAATGATAAATAACAAAGATAAAGATATAGTTAACCATCCAGAAGAATGGAAAAGATTATTTGAAATTTTGCACCAAAGATATGATAATGAAAAATAAATATGGAAAGGGAAATTTACAGATTTGAATTAAAAGAAGGTATGTATAGAGATATGACAATTGGTGCTTTTTTAAATTTTTATAAAATGGAATAATATGGAAAAGATTATACTCTTGGGAACTGGTAGTGGAATAACAATAAAGTGCTATAGTTTAAGTACATTGCTTGAAAATAGTGAAGGAAAATAAAAAAGCATAAAAAATCTATTATGACTGATATGGATGAAGTAAATGGAGATATTATTTTATATGAATAGAGCGTGCTTTTTATGTTATATGGTAATTGTAATGCTTTTGTAATATTCTTGAATTTCCCTGAAGTTTTGGTATTTGTTATTGAAAATGCTAATAAATTATGTTAAAATATTATTATAAAAATTATCTGGTAGTATCCAGTTTATATATAAGTAACTAATAAACAAAATTGTTAAGTTAGGAGGAATTTATATGTTACCAAAGCAACGGGAACTTATAACCAAAAACCAAGAAATTCTTTATACCTTTAGAAAAAGAGGTGCAAATTTACCAGAAAGCAAATTGTCCTTTTTGCTAAAGAAATTGGATAAAAGTTTTCCAACTGTAAAAAAGATAATTGATGAACTGAAAGAGAACAATATAATTTTAGACTCAAAAAAATTTTTAGTCAACCCAGATTTTGCATATTTTGTAGGATTTTATGTGACAGATGATGAAGTAGAAGTAGAATTGGTGAACTTTGAGTTAGAATCAGTTTTAGATAAAGTTTTGCCACACTTCATAAACAAAGTTCATTACAAAAGTTCCTTTGATATATGGGATCTTATGCAAAAGATGCTATATAAAATATCAGAGAAAATAAATGTTACGGCTATTTCTATTATATTTGACAAGTTTATGAGTTATACAAATACTCAAGAAAATCTTGCATATTTTGAAAGTGGCTCTGAGCTAAAATTATATGATTTATCAGTTTTATTTAAAAATTCTAGAAGCTTGATGCCAATAACATTCCGTTCAGCGGTATTAGGAGACAGTGTATTAGCATATACCTTATATTTAAGGGAAAAAGTTTTTGAATCAGATTCTATTGTCTATTATGATTTAGATCAAAACAGGATATCTTATGTAAAAAACAATATCTTAAATAAAGATTCAAATCCAGTATTTGGGATGGTATTCCCTAGATTTTCAAATAAGCAAAAAGATTTGTTTCAAAAATTAACAACAGTGTCTGATAACGAATATGCTAATATGCTAATTGATAATAAAGAAGAAATTTTATCAGCATTTAGTCCAGCGTGTATACAAATAGGCTCTTTTTTTAATCCTGAACATTTTATTATAGGTGGCAAATGGATAAAAAAAGAACAGTTTGAGAATTTCTTATTTTTTTATAATAGATTCTTTAATGATTATGAAGTGCTATCAAATATAATACTTGTAGGAAATTCTTCTTTACAGCCTAGAGTTATGAATAGAACTGAACAGCCTCAAAAAGGTGCTGGTATATATGCAGCTTATTCTTTTTTTAATTGGGATTTAAAGTGGTAAAAACAAATAATAGAAGTCAGCTCCATATGGGGCTGATTTTCTTATTGTATAGGAAAAATCGGCTTTTATCTTGACCCGATGCGGATTTTTCCGTATACAACAAGGTTAGGCATCTTATATTCGTGAAGTACTGCGAAGCAGTCTTCACAGTAGTAGTATAAAATTAATATTAAAAAATATGAATGTCTAGAGATAAAACTTAGTTGGAAGTGTTTGAAAAGCACTTTCTTTTTTTAAATTTTTATGATAAGATACCATAAAAAATAATATGGAGATGAGCAGGATGGAAAGTCAAATATCATTAGAACAAATCAAGAAATTTAGAGATATTTATAGTTCTAATAAAACTAATAAAATAATAGAAAATGCAATAACCAAAAACGGTTTAGAAAATGCATGTATTAATAGAGATGTTATAATAGAAAACCAACCTATTTTTAATATAGAATTACCAGAAAGTAAAAGATATGACCAACAAGATAGTTGGAAATGTTGGATATATGGTGGTTTGAATTTAATAAAATACAGTATAGCTAAAAATTTGAATATAAATGTTATAGATTTAGAATTATCTAATAATCATATTGCGTTTTTTGATAAACTAGAAAAATCCAATAATGCTTATGAAAACATAATTAATTTAGAAAATGTTGAATTTGATTATCTTTACAAAGAGAGTGTAATAAAATACTGTGTTTCAGAGGGAGGTTATTGGGATTGGTTTGTATCTATTGTAAATAAGTATGGAATATTTCCATATTCATATAATCCAAATGCAGTTGAAAGTACAAACTACGAAAAAGTAGAGTATTTATATACTGAAAAAGTCAAAAAAGATATAATAAAATTATTAAATTTAAAGAAAAGTGGAACCAATATAAATTTATTAAGAGAAGCAAAAAATGAATTTTTACAAGAAAATTATATTTTATTATGCAAAATATTAGGAGAACCTGTAACAGAATTTAATTATGAATATAAAGATAAAAATGGCGAATATAAAAGGATTGAGCGTTTAACACCAATTGAATTTAAAAATAAATTTCTAGATTTAGAATTAGAAAATTTCGTAACAATAGGAAATATGCCTATGTACAATAAAGAATATTGTAAAGTATATAGAAAGAAATATGCAGGAAATATTTATAAAAATTCCTATGTTAAATATTTAAATCTACCAATTGAAGATTTAAAAGAATTAACTATAAAACAATTGAAAGATGACATTCCTGTTTATATGGGGGCGCATATCTTGAAATTTAGAGATGAAAAATCAGGAATATTAGATACTAGATTATATAATTATGAAGATACATTAAATTTAAATACATTATCAAAAGAAGAAGCATTAAACTTGTATGATATTAGCATGCATCATGTTATGACATTTACAGGAGTTAATTTGATTAATGATAAACCACAGAGATGGAAAATTGAAGATAGCTATGGAGATAAAGAAAAAGTAAATGGGTATTATATAATGAATGATAATTTCTTTAATGAATTTGTTTTGAGTGTTGTTATAGATAAAAAGTATTTAACAGAAGAACAACTAAAATTGTTAGAGCAGGAGCCAGTTGAATTTGAGATTGAAGATCCATTTTAAACAAAGATTTATTTGATTATAAGTCCTAAAATCAGACTTTTTCAAGGAAGAAGTGTAGGTAATCCATTTGATGTTATAAGAAACAAAAATAAGGATAGTAATGTATTGGAAACGACTAAAAGTAATTACTTAATAATAGAAGGAGAATATGGAAGTAAAGAATATTCATCAGAAATTTCTTTTCAGTTTATAAAAGTTCCATACAATATAGATAAAGAATTAGAAGATGAAAAAATGAATATAGAAATGGAAAATTATAGATTTGAATTAAAAGAAGGTATGTATAGAGATATGACAAAAATAAATGACAATTTTAGAAAATTAGGAATAGATGTAGATAAGATATAGTAAAAATAATTTATATGAAGATATACAAATTATAATATAAAAAGTATATATGATGATGTAAAATATTGATTACAAAAGAAGGAGGTAAAGGTAATGGTAGTAAAACTAAACAAAAAAATCGAAGTGATAAAAAAAGAAGGAGTTTTTAAGCTACCGGAAGATTTACAAAAGAAAATAGAAAATTTTTGGGAAAAACAAGTAGAAGAAAATCCACATCTATTTAATGGAGAAGTGTATAATGTAACAAAATTTGAAGAATTGCAAGATAAAATAAAAATAAGTATTCAAAAAACAAATTATGCACATCACCTATTTGACGAAAGAGTTGGAATTGAAGGAAAATATGCTTGTTATAATCTAAGCTCTGGAATATTGCTAGAAACCAAAGACGGATATTATATTGTTGGAGAAATGAGCCAAATAACTTCATTCCCAAAAGGATTACAAATTATTGGAGGAACACTAGATCAAAATGACATAAAAGAAGATGGACAAGTTGATATTATAAATAATGTAGCAGGAGAATTAAAAGAAGAAATTAATATAGATTTGTTTGATAAATCTATAGTACAAGAATACAAAATGAAATATATGGAAATACCACAAGAAAGAAGACATTTATATAGGCCTATTATGAAAGGAATTTTAACAATTACCGCAAAAGAGATGAAAGAAAAATATAGTGAATATAAAAGAATGTTGGGACAAACTGGTGAAGATATAGAATTCGAAAGGTTGCATTTTATAAAAAAAGAACAAGCTTTAGAAACATTAAGAAGTTTAGAAAACCCTAGAAGACCATATTTAGAAGATATAATTAAGTTAGATAATAATTTAAAATAACAATAATTTTAAGTGGCTAAGACATCAGCATATAACTAAATAAATAAAAAAATTAATATAAAGGATTAAAAAGCGGTTGATTTTATTTCAATAGCTTTTTTCTATACAAGAACGTCGCTTCTCTCTAATGGTTGCACACAGTTTTATTAAAGTAAAATTGGCGTACGAACAAGGAGGTAGACTTTAAAATGTTATAAACAGAGAAAATACTTAAGAAAGTCCGCTATTGTTCTCTTAAATAATGAAAAGGAATAATTTGACAACAGAAAAAATGATATAACATATTGAAAATAATTATGTAAACATGATAAAATATGAATGATGTTATTTATACAAAGGAGGTATACGATAATGAGTATGCTAAAAGTAAAAAGAAAAACATTATTCATATTAGGGATTGCTATAGTGATGATTTTATTAACAGTAACAAGTAGTTATGCAGTAACATCACAAACAACCGAAAATCCTGATTATGTTTATTTATCAAATATTTCATATTTAAATGAAAAATCATTTGCCCAAAGTGGTTATTCTATTCTTTTAGATAAAAATCAAAATAACGATTTTATTACCCTAAATGTAAATGGAAAGAAAAAGCCATTTCTAAAAGGAATCTGTGCATGGGCAACATCTGAAATCGTTTATGATTTAAGAGAATATGATTATGATTACTTCACATCATATATTGGTGTTGATGCAAGTGAGCAAAGTGACTACTTCAATACTGGAGCAAAATTTTATATTTATACATCTAATGATGGCGAATATTGGGAAGAAAAATACCACTCAGACATTCTTTATGGTTGGAGTGATGCACCATTTATAAAAATAAATATTAAAGGTGCAAATTATTTAAAATTAGTTGCTGATGAAAACCAAGAATATCCTGGTGATTTTTGGTCTCCATGGTATGATGAAACTGTTTATGCAGATGCTAAATTGATAAAAGAAAGTTATGTAGAAGATACATCAGAAGCTGATTTTATTAAAACAGTAGAAGAATATGATAAAAAGATTAAAACATATTCGGTTAATCAAGAGATAGCAGGCGAATTTGAAATAGCACTACTACAAAGAGAATTTGTAAAAAATGTGGGATATGACTTATTACAACAATTTGTAAGATATAGTGATGAGAATTATCAAGTGATTTCTTGGCTAATGAACAATGTAGATAATCTTCGCCTTTATATTATTGGAGGAGAACCAGATGGTAGTTATATGGAATCTTTAAGAGTTCTTTCTAAATTATATGCTACATATAAAGATGACTTAAATAAAGAAGAAATAACTGCAAATGGAACAGCTTTAAAAAATTTATATCGTAAAATGATGATTACATTATCATTAACCCATTCAACTGATGTTGGCTTATGGGCAGGAGGAATGACAAATAATCCAAATGACCCAAATAACTCAAATGCAGTTACTCGTTATGAAATTTATAAAAAAATACATCAAGAAGGAAAATTAGATAGTAAAATATTTGAATCTTTAACAATTGAAGAAATGCGTTTTGTTATGAATAATATTATAGATGATGAGGAAATTGAATGGTTAAATGCATATACGACAGAACATGATAGTAGAAATCCATATAGTTATATAGAATACACATTTGGTTATGACTATTCTAAAAGTGAGTATTATGATCCTTCAAATTACGAAAAATGGAACCAAAAATATAATTTGTCAAAATATAATATAACCTACCAAACAGGGTATCCGAAATTATGGATTGTTTTTGAAGAAGGTGGCGTGTGTGGAGCACTTTCAAAGACAGGATCAAATATATGGGGATCTTATGGAGTTCCTTCAAGCGTAGTGAGTCAGCCAGGTCATGCAGCATATATATATTATTCTTTAGATAGCAAAGGAAATGGAATTTGGAATTTATATAATGATATTTCTGGTTGGCAACAATCTGGAAAAACAGAAAAATTGACAATTCGTATGCCAAATGGTTGGGGTAATGGTAGTTATGCTAGTCAATATCCTGTACCTTATGTTTTGCTAGCACAAGGTGCATTAAATGATTTTAACAATTATGAAAAATCAGAAGAAATTTTATTACTTGCAAATACCTATAAAGGCAATGAAGAAGAATTATACAATATATATAGAAAAGCAATTGAAGTTCAACCACTTAACTTCGATGCTTGGCATGGATTAGTAAATTTATATATATCTGATGATACAAAAACAAGTGAAGAAAAATATATGCTTGCACAAGAAATAGCAAATAGCTTAAAATATTATCCACTTCCAATGCATGACTTATTAAAACTAATCGAGCCATCAATAGAAGAAACAGAATATACAGTAGCACTTAATGTGTTATTAACAAAAACATTAACAGAGGGAACAATGGCTACAAGTAATGAAACAATACAAGAAGTAGCAGTACGTGAAGTTGCAAATTATTTGTTAGGAAATACAGATACAGAAATTGCCACATTCTCATTTGATGGAGAAAATGCTGGAGCAATTGTACTTGGTAGCAGATTTGAAGGAGTAGGTGTAGCATGGGAATATAGTTTAAATAATCAAGAAACATGGACTCAAGTACATGAACACAAAGTGCAATTAACAAATGAAGAAATAGAAAGTATTACAGCTGAAAATGATATTTTAGTGCATATTGTGGGAGCTGGTTATGAAGAGGAGAATATTTATAGGATAGATATTCTAAAAGGAACCATTACAACAAATCTTTACAATAATGACCTTGAAAACAAAATCATTGGTGCTACGGATATTATGGAATGGAAATATAGTGAAAAGGATATTTGGACATCTTATAAAGAGCAAATACCAGATTTAACAGGTGATAAGACAGTTATTGTAAGGACAGGAGCAACAGGAGTATCTTTACCTAGTGATGAATTAACATTTAGTTTTACAGAAGATAACCAATTAGATACACAAAAATATATTTCTATTGATCATTTATCTATTTTCCAAGTATCTAGTGAAGAACTAGGACCTAACGAGGGAGCACAAAATGCAATTGATGGGAATATTCATACGATGTGGCATAGCAGTTGGAATGGAGATGATTCAGAAAGATATATTGTAATAGAATTAGATGAACCAAAATATTTATCAGCATTAGAATATGTACCAAGACAGATTGGAAACAATGGTAGAATTAAAGAAGGACAAGTATTAGTGAGTATGGATGGAAAAACTTGGACAGATGTTGCTACAATAACAAATTGGGCAGATAGTCCTGATTCAAAAATGGTTGTATTTGATGAAGTTATTAAATCTAAATATGTAAAGTTAGTAGCAACGGAAAACTATGGAGATGGTAGAGACTTTATTACAGCAACTATGATTAATTTGTTTGAAGATACAACGCAGGAAGAAAGTGAAACACCACCAACTGAAGAAGAAAAACCAGGAGAGATACCAGATGAAACACTACCAGAAAATCCAGATGAAGAGCAAAAACCAGAGCAGAAACCAGAAGAAAAGCCAAACCCTGGTGAAGGAGAAAAGCCAGAACAAAAACCAACTCCAGATGAAGAAGAAAAACCAGAACAAAAACCGGAAGAAATATTACCAGAGAGCCCAGATGAGGAGCAAAAACCTGAAGGAACACCAGATGAAAAACCAACTCCAGATGAAGAAGAAAAACCGGAAGAAACATTACCAGAAACCCCAGATGAGGAGCAAAAACCAGAAGAAATGCCAGAAGGAACTCCAACTCCAGATGAAGAAGAAAAACCAGAACAAAAGCCAGAACAAAAGCCAGAACAAAAACCAGAACAAAAACCAGATGAAAAACCAATTCCAGACCAGGAGCAAAAACCAGAAGAGGTACCAGAAAAAACACCAACACTAGGTGAAGAACAAAAACCAAATAAAACACCAACTACAAACAAAGAACAGAAACCAGAAGAGATATCAAATAAAAAAACAACTCCAGATGAAGAACAAAAAGTAGAAGAAGCACCAAGTGAAATACCAGTCTTGAACGAAGAACAAACAATAGAACAAACATCAGATGAAATACCAACTTCAGATGAAGAACAAAAGATAGAAGAAACAATAACACAGAATCAAGGCCAAATATCTCATGTGAATGAAGATACTACTGTATCATCAGAAACATTACCTAAAACAGGATTCAATACCATTATTTTAATAATATTAGGGATAGGTATTTTAGTATTGGTATTTTACTTAAAAACAAGAAAAAATCTATTTAAAAATTAAGAATTTAATTAGAATTTAACTTAAACGCATAAAATGTATCCTATTTGTATATTGGAAGCCTTTGAAAAAAGGCTTTCTTTTTTGACTTGTTTATGATAAAATGCTATTGATTAAAATAAATAGTAATGTTAGGAAAAAACAAGTCATAAAAATCAAAAATATATATCTGAAAATAATTAATAATAAAATATTTTAGAAAGGATGTGAGGAAATATATGAAATTCGCAATACTTAGTGACATACATGGTAATATTTTTGCCTTAAAAAAATGCATCAAAACTATTGATAAAATGAATATTGATAGAATTATATGGTGTGGCGATTATATTACTGATATACCTAAATCACACGAAGTTATCAAACTTATAAAGGATACAATGAAAAAATATGAAAGTTACATGATAAGAGGAAATAGAGAAAATTACATTATAGAATATAATAAATCTGATAATAAGGATTGGACTATGGAAAATAGAAAGGGACCGTTATTATGTGCATATAATGAATTAGATAAAGAAGACATAAAGTTTATTTCAAATCTCCCAGAAAATCTTACAATCAATATTCCTAATATGCCAAAAATATTTGTAAGTCATGAAAGGAATTATAAAGATGGAAACGATTGTATGTATAAAATCTTTGGACATTTGCATAAACAATATATTTTTGAAAGAGAAAATACAAAATATATCAATCCAGGTTCAGTAGGATTAGCAACTGGAAGAAAAATAGGGATAGAATTTGCTATATTAGAAATAAATCAAGATTATCATAAGATTGAAAACTATAATCTTCAATATGATATTAATGAACCAATAGAATTAATAAAAAATAGTTTGTTAAATAAAACTGCAATAAAATGGGGAAATGTATTAATAAAATTAATTCAAACAGGTATTGATTATCCTGATTTATACATAAAAGAGACACAAAAGATAGCAAAAGAATATGGATTGGATGATGATTTAGATAAGATACCAATAGAAGTATGGAAGGAAGCAAGAAAAAGTCTTAACATTTAAAAGCTTTAGTGAAAGAAAGATGAAATTAACCTTTTATGTAAAATTTTAACATCTAAAAAAGAAAGGTGTATATATGATAGATGAAATAATAAAAAAATAACTCTTTATATAGACAAATCATATACTATCAAAAATTTTAAGTGAGAGAGTGTATACTATTTTATAATAGCAAATACAGAGTTCAATATATAAGGTGAAACGTTTCTTGTTAATGAACGAGATGCATTATATATTCTAAGTGATATAAATTATTCTGTAAATGGAAGTTTTGAAACAGTAACAGCAAATATTTCAGCATTTGGAGTAAAAAAGATTTAAGGAGGTGTAACTATGAAATTACCTACAAGTATAGAAAATATATTAAACGAAAATATTGTGGAAAATGCAAGGTTAGAATTAAAGAAAAATTGGAATCCAGAGCCAATATTACATACAATTTGTGCATTTGCAAATGATATAGATAACTGGGGTGGTGGATATATTTTAATCGGAGTTGAAGAAGAAAATGGTAGACCTAAAATGCCAATAACAGGACTTGAATTATCTGAAATTGATAAAATTCAAAAAGAATTATTGGCGAAAAGCAAGTTGATTCAACCTTCATACACACCAATCGTAGATGTAGCACAATATAAAGATAAAAATATATTAGTAGTATGGTGTTTTGGTGGACAAACAAGACCGTATAAATGTCCAACAACATTAGATAAAGATTTTTCAAAAGGATATTCATATTATATAAGAAAAATGTCAAGTACAGTAAAAGCAACAGAAACAGAACAAAAAGAATTGTATGATATGGCAAGAACTATTCCTTTTGATGATAGAATGAACTATGAAGCAGAAATTCAAGATTTGAAGTTACCACTTATTCAAAATTATTTATATGAAATTAAAAGTGATTTACTAGAAGAATCTGAAAAGATGGATTTTATTGATTTATGTAAAAGTATGAGAATTATAGATGGAACACCAGAATATATGAAACCTTTAAATGTTGGATTGATGTTTTTTAATGATGATCCACAAAAATTCTTTCCATATTCACAAATAGAAGTAGTAGATTTAAGAAATGGTCCAGAAGGTGATGATATGACGGAAAGAATATTTAGAGGACCAATAGATAGCATGATAAAAAGTGCTTTAACTTATATCAGCAATATATTAATTGAGGAAAAAATTTTAAAAGTGGATGGACAAGCAGAAGCAATACGATTTTTTAATTATCCATATCAAGCGATAGAAGAAGCTTTGGTAAATGCAGTTTATCACAGAGGGTATGATGTAAGAGAGCCAGTAGAAGTTAGAATAATGGAAGATAGAATCCATATTGTAAGTTATCCTGGACCAGACCGTTCAATAAGCGAAAAATCAATCGAAGATAAAAATATAATTGCAAGAAAATACAGAAATCGTAGAATTGGAGAATTCTTAAAAGAATTAAAATTAACCGAAGGTAGAAATACAGGTATTCCTAAAATAAAGAGAGCATTGAAAAATAATGGCTCAAAAGAACCAGAGTTTGAAACAAATGAAACAAGAGATTATTTTATTACAACCATATTTATACATGATGGATTTGAAAATGAAATTTTAAATAAAACAAAAACAAGCGATAAAACAAGCGATAAAACAAGCGATAAAATTTTGAATTATTTGCAACAAAATGAATATATAACAACAACAATTGCTAGCGAATTATTAGGATTATCAGTGCAAAGAACAAGAGCTATATTAGGAAAGATGGCAAAAGAAGAAATGATTACAGCAGAGGGTGCAAATAAGAATAGAAAATATAGATTAAATATATAACTAAATGATGTAGGGAGATAGAGCATTGAAAAAGATTTTAGATATGACACCAGAAAGAGCAAAAAAGTATTTTATGAAGAATACTAGCTATTTTGGGTTAGAGCTACCAAAATATTTTGATTTTACAGATTTATTAAAAAAAGTTGATAAAAAGATACAAGGAAAAAATTTAACAGAAAGGGACTACTCTTATGGATTTTATCGCAGAAATTGTTTTAGGATATGGAGATACTTTGATTTCTAATAGATTAGAAGAAGAGAATATAAATAATTATAAAATATTGAGATATAGAGATGATTATCGTGTATTTTCAAATAATAGAGATGAATTAAACGAAATATTAAAAATAATTTTAGAAGAGTTAGCAACTTTAAATATGAGATTAAATACGCAAAAAACATTGATATCTGATGATGTAATATCCAATTCTATAAAACGAGATAAATTGGAATCTATTGATTTTAAATATGATGATGATATTAGTTTGCAGAAAAATCTATTGCAAATCAGAAATTTTTCTTTACAATTTCCTAATAGCGGAAGAGTAATTACTTTATTAAACAATATATATAAGAATGAAATAGAGAATAAGGAAAATAAACCTTTTGATAATAGAGCCATAATAAGTATTATTATAGACATAATGTATAATAATACGAAATCATATTATGTTTGTGTTGCTATTTTAAGCAAGTTATTATCATTTGAAAAGAAAAAAGATAGAGAGAGTATCATTTCATTGATAGAAAATAAATTTTCAAAGATTCCTAATACGGATTATTTAAGCATTTGGTTACAAAGAATAACAATTACATATAAGCCAAAAAGAAATTATAATTCTATTATTTGTAAAAAGTTATATAAATCTAATATAAAATTATGGAATTCGGATTGGCTTAATTTCGATATAGATGAAAGCTTAATAGTGAATGAAAAAGAACTAAAGAAAACCACTCAAATTGTACCAAGTGAAGAACTAAAAATTTTTGATGAATATTAGTAAATCCTATAGGAAAATGCTAATGTACTTTATAAAATTAAATCAAGGTTGTTTAAATCATGAAAAGCAGAAGATGATAGTATAAAACTAAATATGCTAAAACTAAATAATACCGTTTTAGAAATATTTTGTTATAAGGAATATACAAAATTACCAGAAACAGCAAAGACAACAGCAACAGATTTGCCAATTTTAGTAGAAGACATCAGTATATAACTAAACAAAAAATATATATATAAATAATTAACAATAAAATATTTAAAATAGAAAAATGAGGAAGTGAAAAAATGATAATAATATATGATTTTGATGGTACATTAACACCATATTCATTGCCACAATATGAAATATTGAAAAAATGTGGATATGATAACGAAAGACTAATGGAGAGAATAAAAAAAGAAATAGAAAACAAAAATGCAACAGGGCTATATGAAGCGTATTATAAATGTTATAGAGATATTCTATCAGAAAATAAAATAGCAATGACAAGGGAAAATGCATGTCTAGGAGCAAATAAAGTAGAATTAAACAAAGGAGTTGCTGATTATTTTAGAAAATTTCAAAGCTCAAAAACAGGAGTTAAACACTATATTATTACTTCAGGAATAAAAGACTATATTGACGAAACACCAATTAGAGAATTTGTTAATGATGTCTATGGAGTTACATTTAAGCAAGAAAATGGAATATATGGAGATGTAGATGTTTTATTAACAGATGAAAAGAAAGTTGAAATAATTCAAAAAATTCAAGGTGAAAATAACGAAACTAGTAAAGTCATATATTTTGGAGATGGTTTGACAGATAAATATGCATTTGAATATGTCCATAGCATAGGTGGAAAGAATGTATTTATTGCGGTAAACGAAAAATCAATGGATAATTATCAAAAGTTAAATGTTAATGGAATTATTGATGAATGTTTTAATGCTGATTTTGGAATTGATTCAAAAATAAGTGAATATGTTCAAAAGCAAATTTTGAAATGCTGTAAGTACTAAAATTAATCAAGAGAAGGAGAATTTTATGAATAAAAGTATTTTAATGCCAAATTATAACCATTGCATATTAAATTTAATAACATCTATATTAAAAAATTATGAAGTAGAAACAAAATATAACACTTTGGAAAAAATAGACAAATTATTAGAGAAACAATATAGAAATGTAGTTTTAGTAATATTAGATGGGATGGGAGAAAATATTTTGAAAAATATTTCTCCAAATGGAATATTTTCTAAAAACAAAATAGATGAAATAACATCAGTTTATCCATCAACTACAACAGCAGCAATGACTACATATTATTCAGGAAAACCTCCAATTGAAACAGGTTGGATAGCTTGGTCACAATATTTTAAAGAATATGGAAGAAATATTGATGTATTACCTGAAAGGGATTCATATACAGAAGAAAAACTGAAAGTAAAAAATCAAAAAATATCAGATATCATAGGATATAAAACTGTATACGAACAAATCAAAGAAAAAAATAGTAATATAGAAACTTATGAAATTATGCCAAGCTATTGTGAGAAAAAAAAAAAACTAACAATGACAGCAAACACAGTTGAGGAAATGTGTGAAAGCATAGTAACATTATGCAAAAATACTCAGAACAAATTTGTAATTGCATATAATGATAATCCAGATGGTATTATTCATAAGAATGGTTGTTATTCAGAAGAAACAAAAAAGTTTATATTACAAGCAGAACAAGAATTTGAAAAAATGTTACAAAAGTTAAAATGTACAAATACATTGATAATACTTTCAGCAGATCATGGACATCAAGACATAAATGAAACAATAGATATATTAGAATTAAAAGAAATACAAGAATGCCTAATAATGCCACCAACATTAGAATCACGAATGATTGGATTCTTTGTAAAATATAATAAAAGAAAAGAATTTGAGAATATATTTAATAAGCTATTTCAAGATAAATATATATTGTATTCTAAAGAAGATTTATTAAAAAGCAATTTATTAGGATATGGTAATAGGCATAAAAAGATCGAGGATTTTATAGGAGATTATATGCTATAGCAGTATCAGATGTAAGAATAAATATAGGAACATATTTATCAAGAGAGATGAAACATCCAGATGAAAAGAAGTCAACGCATTGTGGATTGACTAAAAATGAAATGGAAGTTCCATTGATAGTATTTGATTTAAAAGATTAAAACTAAAAAATGAATAAACTCAAGTAGGAATTCATGGTAAATGAATAGGAATTTTAATTAATTACATAATAGATAATTTTAAAAGTGGAAGGAAGGTTTAAATGAACTCTTCCTTTTTTCAGTTATATATGATAGAATGAAAACCAAAGTAAAAGTTTATAAAAGAGGGGTGAAAACTATGGAAATAAAAGAGCAAACAAAAAAATTCAAAGAAATGATTAATAGCTATAAATTAACATATATAATAATTTCTGCTAATAACATTAAATTATTTGACTGTTTGGATAATAAAGGAAAAACATTAGCACAGATAGCTAGAGAATTAAATTTAGAAGAAGGAAAAATTGAACCAATATTAAATGCTCTGACATTTTATAAAATAATAAGTAAGACTAATGATACATATTATTTAAAAGAGTATAATGAAGTATTAAATAAAAATTCAGAATACAATCAGTTAGGGTATATAAATTTTGCTGAAACAGTAATAAAGAAATACCAAAATTTAGAAAATGCTATAAAAAATGAAGGAGTATCAACAAATAATTTTAAACAATTAACAGAAAAAGAAGCAGAAAGCTTTATGAAAGGAATGGACGCAAATGCAATAACTCAAGCAAAATTTATTGCAGAAAACTATGATTTTAATAATCATAAAATATTAGATGTTGGAGCAGGTGCAGGAACTTATTCAATAACAGTGGCTAAGAAATATGAAACAGTTACAGGAAAGATGATTGATTTACCGGAAATGGTCAAAATACAAAATAAAAGAATTAATCAAGAAGGATTGCAAGGTCGCATGATATCAGAAAGTTATGATTATAATAGTACTTTTCCTACAGAAAATTATGATGATGTATTTCTATTTGCAGTAATCCATCAAGAGCCAGAAAATAATGTGAAGAAATTGTTAGAGAATATCTATACTGTACTAAAGCCGAATGGAAGACTTTTTTTAACAAGTTTTTTCTTAAATGAAGATAAAATAAGTCCAGAATTTTCTGTACAATTTGCTATTGAAATGTTAATTAACACAGAAAAGGGAAAAGCATATACACATAATGAAATACAAAAATTAATAAACAAGAGTAATTTTAAAGAAATAGAAAGAGTTGACGAAATACCAGGACCAGCAACATTATATATTGCAAAAAAATAATAAATTAAGTATAATTTATATCAAACGAGGAGGAAAAATAATGTATAATACAATAATATTTGATTTAGACGATACACTAACAGATGATTGTGAAAACATAAGACAAGCATTCAAAACAGTTTTAGAATATAAAAAGGAAGATTACAGTGATGAAAAATTTGAAACATTTTATAGTATAGATAAAAAAACTTGGAGAGATAGAGCACTTGGAAAATTAATCACACCTTATGAAGATAATAAAGAAAAAAAGGCAGAATGGCTAAGAGCAAGTAGGTTTTTGAAATACTTTGGAGATAGTATTGATTATAATGAAGCAGTTCATATAAATGACATTTATATGGATGGAATGAAGAAAAAAGTTATTGCAAGAGAAGGGACACTTGATGTAATAAAGTACTTATATGACAAAAAATATACTCTTATTATTGCAACAAATGGTCCGATAGTACCACTAAATTCAAAATTAGAAAAATTGCAAGTAAAAAAATATTTTAACACTATATTTTCAGCAGAAGAGGTAGGATTTATGAAACCACATGAAGGATTCTATAAAGGCTTATTAGAGAAATCAGGGAATCCATCAAAAGAAAATATATTATTTATAGGTGACGAACTTGAAAAAGACATAAAAGGAGGTATAGAAAATAATATAGACACTTGTTGGTGCAATTATAACGATGAAAGCAAAAGTACTACATATGTTCCTAAATATGAAATTCACAAGTTAAAAGAATTAAAAGAAATTTTATAGAAAGAGATAATATAAATTTAATTAAAAGAAGGCAATATAAATGAATGATATATATTCTAAAATTAAAAAAATAGAGAATAAAAGAAAAATAGTTATATTTGACTGGGGAGGAGTTATAGAAAGTCATAAAGAAGGAGAATATTCGATAGATAAAGCTATAATAAATCTTATAAAACATTTTAATAGTAAAGAAGATGAAAAAACAATAGTAGAAAGATATCATGCTCAATCAGTAGAAGATATAACATACCATATTTATTTGGAAAATGATAGATGGTTTGAAAAAATAAAAAAAGAATTTAATTTGAAATGTAATTCAGAGGAATTTTACGATTATTACATAAAAGAATTTGATAAAGTAGAATATTACAAAGATGTAGTAGAATTTACTCATAGTTTAAAAGATAAATGTAAAATTGCTATTTTATCTAATTTAGGTTCATTAGATAAGCAAAGATTAGATAAACAAGTAGATTTAAAACAATTTGATTATGTCTGGCTTTCATTTGAATTAAACTGTCGAAAACCTAAAGAGAAAATTTATGAAATAGTAGAAAAAGACTGTAAGATAGAGCCTAAGAAAATTTTATTTATAGATGATAGTGAAGAAAATATTGAAGTCGCAAAAAATAGAGGCTGGAATACTTGTTTAGCAACAGGACATGAGTTAGATAAAATAAAGGATAGTATAAATAAGTTTTTAAATATATAAATTAGGAGTTCTAAAATGGATATATAATGTTTGGACATTCTTCTGGTTCACAATTCACACATAGATTTTTAATGTTAGGAAATAGCAAATATTGTAATAAGTACATATGTGCTAATGCTGGTTTATATACATTTTATGATACAACTAAAAACTATCCTTATGGAATTAAGAATTTAGATAAGTATTCGGATAGAATTAAAGCAAGTTTGCAAAAAGAGGTTTATATATTAGCTGGTGAAAAGGACACAGAATCAAATATGTTAAATTTACTACCAGAAGATAATACAGAGGGAAAAAATAGATATGAAAGAGCAAAAAACTTCTATAATTCAGCAAAAGAATTTGCAAATAATAATGGTATAAAATTCGATTGGAAATTCATATCAATGCCAAACGTAGGGCATTATAGCAAAGATGTTATACCATTTGCAATGGATATTATAAATAGTTAATAAAGATATATAGATAATAATGATATTGTTATACACAATTAACAGATGTACAACAGGAAGTAAATGGACTAATGGATGCAGAAAGAAATTATAAAATTGAACCAGATAAAATAAGTGAGATAAATAATCTTAGATGATAGAGGAAAAAACAAGAATGAATAACGAAAATTAAAGGGAGTTCAAATGAAAAAATATAACAAAATAATAACAAAAGAATTAAATAGAGTATTGCCATATCATTTACTTGGAATAGTATTTCATACAATTGTAATTTATTTAACATTTAAAATCCCAGAAAGCATAGGAAAAATATTAGACATGCTATCTCAAACCAATATAAATAAGGAACTAATTATACAAGAAGCATATTGGCTAATATTTTATTCTAGCGTAATATTTATACCAAGAACTTTATTTAGAATACTGTATTTTACAGTATCAAGAAAAGCTGATACATATTTAAGAAAAAAAGTTATAGAACATTTGCAAAAAGTAAAACCAGAATATTTTGAAAAAGAAAATAAAGGGAACTTTTTAGCATATTTATCAAAAGAAATATTAATGATTCATAAAGTGCTAGGAAACTATTGGTTTTGGTTAACAAAAATTATTATAGCACCTGTTATGGCAATTATATTAATATGGGGACAATTCAATAAACAACTAGCTCTATGGCTTATACCAATATTTCCAATATCAGTGATATTCATGTATCGTAGTTATAAAAAGTTAAAAGAAAAAGTAGAAGTGTCTAGAAAAACCTATGTAGAGTTATCAAGAAATATAGAACAAAATACAGATGGATTTTTACTAATAAAATCATATAATCAACAGGAAAATCAAATAAAATCTTTTAAAAATATAAACTCAAAAATGTATAAAGCTGATTATGAAATAGGTGTTGCTAAAAATCGTATAAGTAGGATTATAAATATTTTATATGGACTATGTTTTATGGTTAGCTTTACTGTTGGAGTTCAATATATACAAAAAGGGATTATTACAACAGGAGAATTAACAGCTTTTATGGGGTATATTAGTTATGCTTTAGTAGATTTTGTTGCAGGGATGCAAAAATTGTTAGAAAGAATGCCATATTTAAAACAATCATTAGACAGATTTAATTATTTCCTAAATCTAGATGAATACAAAAAAGATGGAAAAAGTTTAGAGAAAATTGATAGAATAGAAATCAAACATTTATCATATTGGTATAACAATACGGAAAAACCTGCATTAGATAATATAAATATTACAATACATAATGGAGATAAAATAGGAATTATAGGACAAGTAGGTAGTGGTAAAACGACTCTAATGAACATTATATCAGGATTTTATGAAATTCCAGATGGAATGGTATTAATAAATGGAGAAGATATAAGTAAATATAGAAAAGATGATTTGTTCTCAAAATACAATTATGCGTTACAACAAAATATTATATTAGATGATACAATTAAAGCAAATGTAGATATTACAGAAAATTTGAATAATAAAGGATTTCAGAAAATAATTAAAAATGCAGAACTTGAAGAAGATATAGAAAAACTAGACAAAAAGGAAGATACACTTGTTGGAGAAAAAGGAGTTAAACTATCTGGAGGACAAAAACAAAGAGTATCAATTGCAAGAAATTTATCAAATGCAAGAGAAATCAATATCTTTGATGATACTTTATCTGCATTGGATTCAAATACAGAGAAGAAAATAATGAATAACTTACTAAAAGAAGTAGGAGATAGTACATTAATTGTTATCTCAAACAAAATATCTAGTGTAGAAAAATTAGATAAAATCTATGTGCTACTAGATGGAAAGATTGAAGACTGTGGAACACATGAAGAACTATTAGAAAGAAACAAATTTTACAAAGAAGTATATATGTTAGAAAAAAAGGAGGAAGAAGATGAAATCTATACTAAAGAAAAATATTAAAATACTTTTTCTGGTCGCATTTTTTCTAATAATAACAAATTTATTAAGTGTTACACATCCTTTAGTATTAAAACAAATATTAGATATTGATTTAAACGATACTAACATTGTTATAATTTTAAGAAATTTAGTAATTCTATATATTACAGCACATATTCTTCTTATAATATCAAAAGACTTAAGAAATACAGTTATTAACAAAGCAATGTCAAAAATATTAAAAGATTTAAGAGAAAAACTATTTTGCCATGTATTAAAATGGAATATGGGAACATATCAAAAATATAATTCATCAGAAATTTATACAAGATTAACAGCAGATATAGATAATGTATCAGCACTATTTTTGGGTACTTTGCAAGTATTAGTAAATGATGTTTTATACATTGCATTAATGGTAGTATTTATGTTTTTTGCAGATGTTAAGTTAGCAATTATAGGTTGTATTGCAATGGCAATTACATCAGTAGTTTCATACATATTTACACATCAAGTTGCAAAAGCTAACAAGCAAATTTTAAATAAAAGAGATAAAGAAAATAGACAATATTCAGAAATGTATAATAAAAACAAATTAACATATCTTTTTGGACTACAAAAAAATACAACTAGAAAAATTCATAAAACATTAGATGAAGAATTAGTATATAGAAAAAGATTTATATTTGTAGAAAGTTTTACATATCCGTTATCAACAGCTATACAAGCATTAGCAATTTATTTTATATTACAGTACACTTTAAATATAGATACTTTAATATCATTAGGAAGTATATACTTGGTTATAAACCATATCAAAAATTGTAGAGAACCTTTAACCGAAATATTTGACCAATTAGAAGAAATACAGTCATCATTTATGTCATTAAAAAGAATTAATAAATTACTAAAAGAAAATGGTGTAGAAGATATTGAAAAAGGTGAAAAAGATGAAGATTTAAAAGGTGATATAGAATTTAAAAATGTATATATGCAATATGGAGATAATAAAGTTTTAAATGATATTTCATTTATCATAAAAGAAGGTAGTAAGGTAACAATAGCAGGAAAAACAGGTGTAGGCAAAACTACAATGATGAATATTTTAATGAGATTATATCCATTCCAAAAAGGAAGGATTTTAATTGGAGGAAAAGATATAACAAAAATTAGGATAAAAGATATTAGAAAAAATATCTCATATATATCACAAACACCATATATCCTAGAAGATACTTTGAAAAACAATATTATTCTTGGAGATGAAAGTATTACAGATGAACAAATAAAGACAGTAGCGAAGGAAATAGGATTTGAAAATACTATGAACAAATTTAAAGATGGATTAGATGAAAAAATATCAAAAGCTAAATTATCTTATGGTCAGTTACAGATGATTGCATTTTTAAGGGCAATTTTGCATAAAGCAAACATTTATATATTTGATGAACCAACTTCAAACATAGATCTAAAAACAGAAGATAGAATACAAAAATTAATTGATAGAATTACAAAAGAAAGTACAGTTATTATTATTGCTCATAGGAAATCTACAATCGAAAATTCCGATAAGATTATCTATTTAAAAGATGGTAAGGTAGATATGATAAAAAATAAATTTGCGATAGATTACTAAAAAATTATTTGATTTTAAAGCCCAAAATATGCTCAAGGCATATGAAAGAAAAATAAAAGCAGGAGAAGTATATGAATATAAAAGAAATGAAACAAGCAGTAAAAATATTAGGTAAAGAATGAAATTTAGGAAAAAAAGAATCAGAAACTGAAGGAAATATATGTGCTTGGATATATTTAATGGAAATATTAGAAGAAAGTGAAAAGATTATAACCTATAAAGAAAATGGTGAGCTTATAGGCTTTTGTGGATATGCTAAATGGAATTCTAAAAAACATTTATTAAGAAAAAATATAGCAAAAATAACAAGAAAAATGTTGATGAATAGCAAAAAAATAAAAAATAAGGAAGCATTAAAGAAGTATAATGAGAATTATGGATATTATGAACCAAAAGAATTAGAAAAGAAATTTGATGGAGAAATATCTATATTAATTGTAAAAAAAGAATATCAAAATAAAGGGATAGGAACAAAGTTATTATTAGAAAACTTTAAATTAGCAAAAGAAGATGAATTAAAGAAAATTCAAATACTAACAGACGAATCTTGCAATCATAAGTTCTATAAAAAATTTAATTGTGAAATTGTATACGAAACTAAAATACAAAATATAGAAAGCAGTATTGTTGGAAATAAGAAATTTGAAAAAGCATATGTTTATGAAAAGCAATTATAAACGATAGGAGGAAGTAAATTGAAAAATATAGTAATAATTGGAGTAGGTAGAGCAGGAAAAACAACATTAAGCAATATGATTAAAGACAAATGGAATGAGTATAACTTAATTCATTCAGATTCAATCAAATGGGGAATAATTAGAGGAAAAGATGAAGAACCATATTATAGAAAAAATATTAAAGCTCAAAAAGAATGGGAACATGGAGATGAGTTTCAAAAAACGTTAGTTGAGATATATAAATCATATGTGAATAAGGATGAAAAAGGTTATGGGATTTTGCTTGAATCAGGTCAATTAGAACCAAGATATGTAAAAGAACTGATAGACAAATATAATGTTTATTGTATATGTCTAGGTCACGGAGATTTAGATAAACAAGGAATAATTGATTTGTGCAGAAAAAATGATAAAGAAGAAGACTGGAGTTATGGAATATCAGATGAAGATTTAGATGCTCATGCAGAGAAGTGGGCAGAAACTAATGAAAATTTGAAAGTAGAATGTCCAAAATACGGAATCGAATATATAGACACACATATAAATAGAGAAGAAATATTAAATAAAATAATGGACAAATTAGAAAAAGAAATTAAATAATATTTACGGAGGAATAGTTTGAAAGAAATTAACTTTCATGACTATGTGTGCCTTTAGAGCGAAGCAAGAAAGGAATGAGTTTTTTAATGAAAAATATAATAATAATGGGAATCGGCAGAGCAGGGAAAACAACATTAAGTGAGATGATAAAACAAAAATATAAAGAATATAATTTAATTCATTCTGATTCTATAAAATGGGCATTAATAGATGCTGCTGGAAAAACTGAATATTATGAAAAAAACATAAAAACACAAAAAGAATGGGAGCATGGAGAATATTTCCAAAAAGTATTGTTAAATTTTTTCAATTCATGTATCGAAGAAGATATAAATAAGCATGGAACAATATTAGAAAGTGGTCAACTAACACCTAAATATGTAAGTGAAATGGTAGATTTAAAAAATACAATAGTAATATGTTTAGCTCATGGAAATTTAAAAAAAGAAGATATAGTAAATTTATGTAGAGAAAATGATATAGGTAAAGATTATAAAACAGATATTATTGATAATAAAGAGAAGAAAACAACTATTTCTCTAGTAAAAGATTGGACTTATGATATAACAGACGAAGAACTAGAGGCACATGCTGAAAAATGGGCTGAAATGAATGAACTATTAAAAGTAGAATGTCCTAAATATGGAATTGAATATATAGATACATCAAAAAATAGAAAAGAAATATTAAATAATATATTACAAAAATTAGAAAAAGAAATGAAATAAAAAAGAATATGAGTTAAAGTAGAGGTTATTTATGAAAATTGGAATAGATATAGATGATACACTAACAGATGTAAAAGATGAATTAATCAAGGCAGGAGAGAAATATGCTAGAAGTTTAGGAAAAGATATAAAAGTAGAAAAAAATTTTGAAGATAAGAACAATAATGGCAACAAATGGCAAGAGATGTTTCAATTCAATTATGACGAATTAAAATATTTCTTAAAAGACATACAAGAAAGTATAACAAATAAAGCTAAACCAAGAGAGAATGTAGTAGAAGTTATAAAAAAATTAAGAAATGACGGAAATGAAATTATAATTATTACTGCTAGAGATTCGGAATTCCATGATGATCCATATAAATATAGCAAAGATTGGTTAGATAAAAATAATATATATTATGATAAATTAGTTGTAAATGCAAGAAATAAAGAAGACGCATGTATTGAGGAAGAGATCGATTTATTTATTGATGATAGCAAAAGTAATTGTTTAAATGTAAAAAAAGCTGGAATAAAAACGATAAGAGTTTGTAATGTGATAGAAGAAAATAATTCAAATTTAATATGCTTTAATAATTGGAATGATATTTATAGTTATATTCAAACTATAAAATAATCAAGAAAGAAGGATAAAAATGAAATATATAAAAGAAGAAGAAAATCAAAATATAAAATACAGAAAAAGACCTGGAGCTTATGCAATTATGAAAAGAAATGAAGATGACAAAGTAGGAATTGTAACAGATGGTAGAGATTTATTCTATTTAGGCGGTGGAATAGAAGAAGGAGAAACAAAGCTACAAGCACTAAAAAGAGAATTTATTGAAGAAACAGGATACACCATAAAAAATATAAAACCATTTGATGAAGTTAGGTCATTTATAGATGGAGAAGAAAAAGGTCATTTAGAAGTAGAAGCATATGTGTATACAGCAGAATTTGATGAAAAGGTAGCAGAACCAATAGAAAAAGACCATAAAGTATTATGGGTAAATCCAGAAGAATACAAGGACAAGTTGTTTAGAGAATGGCAAAAATATATTTTAAGAGAGTATATTGAAAGGATGAATAAATAACATAATAGATTTTTGTAAAAAATTACAACTAATAGAAACAACAAACTTTTAGTTATGGAGGGAATAAAATGAATCTAATTTTAGCTTCAAGTTCAAAACCAAGACAAGATATTTTTAAAAACATAGGATGGAAATATGAAGTTGTTAAAAGTTTAGTTGAAGAAAAAAGTGAATCAACTAATCCAAGTGAATATGTAAAAGACTTATCACGAGATAAAGCAAACTCAGTAGCAGGGCAAATAAATAAAAAAGCGATAATTGTATCAGCAGATACAGTAATATATATGGATGGAAAAATCTATGAAAAGCCAAAAAGCAAAGAAGAAGCATATCAAAATATGAAAGAAATGTCTGGAAAATGTACTTTTGCTATAACTGGTGTTACTATAAAAGATTTATATCAAGATAAAGAGATTTGCTTTTCAGATACTGCTGAAGTTTATATTAAAAAAATATCTGATGATGATATAAAATGGTATGTTGAAAATGAAGAAAATATATTGAATAGAAGTGGCTATGCAATGTTAGGAAAAGCTTCTCTCTTTTTAGATAAAGTAAATGGAGATTACAATACTTTATTTGGGATTTCTCCAAGTAAATTATATGATAAATTTAAAGAATTAGGATATAAGTTATCAGACTTTGAATTGGAATAATGGCAAGATGAGAATTATTAAGTAATTAGTACTAGTAAAAGATATAAAATAGGAGGCACAGATGAAATATCCATTTAAAATATTAAACAAAAAAAAATTTATATTATGCTATATAGATGCTTTTATAGTAAACTTATGTATTTATTTAATGCCAGTAGTATTATCAATATTTACAACAGCACCATTTACATTAGAAAAATTCAAATGGTTAATTATATCTGTTATATCACTAAAATTATTAGAATTAATATTAAATCATCTATGGGTAGTATATATATTAAGGTTTGAAAATAAATATGCAAAAGATTTACAACTGTCATATTTTAGTAGAATATGTAAAATGAAACCATTCAAGCTGAATAAAGTTCATAATGGCTTTCTAAAAAAGCAAGTAGATATTATTGCAGAAGAATCACAAGAATTTATAGAATACATCTTTGAAACAGTAAATGGATTTATAATATCTATAGCAATATTTTTAATTCAAGTATTTAACCAAGATGTAAATATGTTTTATGTTTGCTCAATAATGGTGATTTTTATGATATTATATAATTTATGGCTTGGAAAAAAATATGTTTCTGTGCAAGAAAAATATAATGATACATATTCTAAATATAATGCAACATATGTAGATTTTTTACAAAATATAAAAACAGTAAAAAGACTAAATGCTTCTAAATTTGCCAATAATAAGAATGAGAAAGCGTTTAAAGAAGTTATTCCAAAACTAGATAAAACTAATTTTTTCTATTCACTACGATCTAATGGTATAAGCTTTCTTGTATATGTAATGTATGCTGTTGTTCTTATAAATTTATATTTTAAAATGAAAAATGGACAAGATATATTATCTTATCTATTATTTTATGCAACGATGTTTACTGGATTGAGTACTGAATTAAAAGATTTATCTAGGTTATTTATGCACTATAATAAATTTCAAGCAGCCACAAATCAGGTTGAAAAAATAATAGGAAATGATGATGTAGGGAATAACATTATAGATGATTGGAAAACTATACAAATAGAAAATTTGAATTTTAAATATGAAAATCAAATGAAAACAACAATTTCAGTGCCAAATTTTAAGATATCTAAAGGGGAAAAAATTAGTATCGTAGGAAAATCAGGTCAAGGAAAATCTACTTTTTTAAATATATTTTGCAGATATATAGAAATAGATGATAATTGTTATAAAATAGACGGAAGAATAAGAAAAGGAAATTTAGATTTAGCATATATTTCACAAGAAATAGATTTATTTGATTTAACAATAAGAGAAAATCTGTGTTTAGGAAAAAACATAGATGACAATAAATTAATGATGTATTTAAAAGAAGCAGGATTAGAAGATTGGGTTAATAGATTAGAAGATGGATTAGACACTATTGTAGGTGAAAAAGGATTAAAATTATCAGTAGGACAAAAACAAAGATTAAATATCATAAGAGGTATTTTACTTGATAAGGATATATATATTTTAGATGAGCCGACATCTAATTTAGACAAAGAAACAGAAAAAATGATTATAAATTTGATAAAAAAATATTTAAAAGAAAAAACAGTTATCATTGTTACTCATAGAGAAGAGATTAAAGATATTTGTGATAGACATTATAAAGTGAAAAATAATATTATGCAAGAATATAGTGTCTTAAATGTATGAGAGGTGGTTAAATGATAGTAGAAAATCAATATCTTAAAGAAATAAAAGAAATATGGAAAGAAAATAATAGTGGATATATATCAGAAGAAAGTAATAATATGCTAATTAACAATAATAAAATATTAAAAATAGTATATTTAGAAAATGATATTCCTGCGCGGATATATTGCAGTATATAAAGGAAATGATTTTTGTGAATTAGAGAAATTTCCAATTAAAATTGAAAATATGCCAGATAAAGCCGCATATATCTGGGAAGTAGTAACCAAAAAAGAATTTATGGGTAGAGGTATTGCAAAGAAATTATTGAAATATGTATTAGACAAATTTAAAGATTATACTTTATATAGTTGTATTAATAGTAATAATATACCTTCAATAGCTTTACATGAAAAATATGGCTTTAAAAAATTATGTGAATTTGAACAAAATAATGATAATGAGGTGAAAAAACAAATAATATTTATTAATAAATTATAGTTATAACCGAATAATTATGTTATAATTTACAAACTAAAAAATATAGAGAGGGTGTCCTAAAATAGGAACCCTCTTTATGGATTTATTAAATATATAAAAAAAGAAAAATAATGCTAGTAATTTAAGACAAAATGTGATAAAATACAAGTAAATTTTTGGAAAATGTTGTAATATATATAAATAAAATATAAAAAAACGATATATATGTTGCTTTTATTTAATTATAGGAAATAAAATGAAACTTTTTAGTTTCGAAACACAAAATGAAAATAAATATTTCATACTTTATTTTCAAAAGAATTACATTTACTATAATTAGAATTATCAATATAGAGGTGTTACTAATAATATATGTTGCAAAAGGAGGTCTAAGGCATGAAAAAGAAGAAAAAGAGAAGTAATAAAAAACAAAAAAAACCATATGTAAATAGAAAAAAAACTAATAAAAAAATAAGAAATGACACTTCAAAAGATTCTAATAAAAAGGAACTAAAAAGCACTTCTGAAGAAAAAGCTAAAAAAGATAAAACCATAATAACTCCTGCTAACATAAAAAAAATACAAGAAGAAAATATATTAAATGAAGCAGAGAATAAAAAAGTATCTAAAATAGAATCTAAAACAGCGGTAGCAGTATTAGAAAAACCAAAAGAAATAGGTAGAAATGAAGAAGTAAAGGAAAAGAAAAACGAGACACAGAACAATAAAGAGAATAAAACAAAAACTAAGAAAAAAGGTCAGTTTTTTCTACATAATAAAAAAGAAACAGTTAAAAATCCAAAAGGACAGAATATAGAAGGAAATTCGGAAAAACAAGAAGAAAACAAAAATAATGGTTCAAAGTGGAGAAAAGTAGAAAAAGATAAAAAAACATCTAAAAAACATAAAAGAGAAAAGGACCAAGAAAATCTAAAAACTAAAAAAGAAGCTGAACCAAAAAAAGAGAGCGAAATAAAAACAGAAAAGAAACAAAAAGAAGACACAAAAAGTAAAGAAAAAAGAAAGTCAAAAAAAGACATTGTAAGTAAAGAAGAAAAAGCAAAAATTAAGAAAGAAAAAAAGAAAAGAAAAGAAGAAAAACGTAAAAAACATAGAGTTATAAAATTTTTTATAAAGTTCTTTTTGATAATTATAATCTTATTGATTTTAGCATTGATAGCAGGTATATGGAGTTTTGCAGGTTTGCTTTTAGGCTGGTTTGGTAATGAAAATATAAATCTAAGCAAAGAAGATTTAGTAATAAAGGTATCAAATTCTGTTGTAGTTGATAAAAATGGCAATGTGCTTGCAGATTTAAGTGGAGATGAAAAGCGAAAAATTATTACATTAGATGAAATGGCAGATTATTTACCAAAAGCATATATTGCAATAGAAGATGAAAGATTTTATGAACATATTGGTGTAGATGTAAAAAGAACAGTAGGAGCAGTCGCAAATACTCTTATAAGAGGAGAAAGCGAATATGGTGCAAGTACAATTACACAACAATTAGTAAAAAATATAACAAATGATAATGAAAGTACAGGAATAGAAGGTATTAAAAGAAAAATTAGAGAATGGCAAAGAGCATGTCAAGTAGAAAGAATGATTTCTAAGGAGCAAATACTAGAATTATATTTGAATATTTTATTTGTTGGCTCAAATAATTTGCATGGAGTAGAACTAGGTGCAGAATATTATTTTAATAAAAGTGCAAAAGATTTAAGTTTAGCAGAATGTGCATTTATGGCTGGTATTAACCATTCACCAAATTCATACAATCCATATAGTACAACAGTTGATAATACAGAAAAAATAAAAAATAGAACAATTACAGTATTAGATAAAATGAAAGAATTAGGTTATATATCAAGTGAAGAGGAATATCAAAATGCTATAACAGAAGTACAAAATGGACTAACATTTGGTACAGGACAAATAATGGGAGGAACGGTATTTTCTTATCATACAGATGCTGTCATTTCACAAGTTGTTGAGCAAGTAATGGAAGAGAAGAATATGACAGAACAAATGGCTAAAAATTACGTATATAGTAGTGGACTTACAATACATTCTACAGTGGATACAAATATTCAGAATCGATTAGAACAAGAATATAAACAAGAAAAATATATAAGAAGTGGAAGAAGAAAAAAGAGAGATGGAACATTATTAAATGAACATACTCAATCAGGAATGGCAATAGTTGATTATAAAACAGGAAATGTAGTTGCAGTTGCAGGAGGATTTGGAGAAAAGACAAGTGCTGGTTGGAATAGAGCAACTCAAATGGAAAAACAAACAGGTTCTAGTATAAAACCTCTAGCAGTAGTAGCACCAGGATTACAAGAAAAAATAATAACAGCAGGAACAGTATATAATGATACTAAAACAAGGTTCGGGTTAAATTACGAACCTGAGAATTATAATGGATTTAAAGGACTTATTAATATAAGAAGTTTTATAAGAACTTCACAAAATATACCAGCAGTTAAAATTATGATGGAACTAACACCAGAAAAATCATTACAATACTTAAAAAATATGGGAATAACATCTTTAGATGATACAACAGATAATGTATTAAGTTTAGCTCTTGGAGGAATGACAAGTGGAGTAAGCCCATTAGAAATGGCATCAGCATATGGAACAATAGCAAATGACGGTGTATATATAACACCAACATTTTACACAAGTGTAACAGATTCAGAGGGAAATACAGTATTAACGCCAAAACAAGAAAGTAAACAAGTAATTTCTAAACAAAATGCTTATATTGCAAAAAGTATCATTCAGGAACCTGTAAAAACAGGGGGAACAGCGACATATTGTGCAATTCCAGGAATAGATGTAGCAGCAAAAACAGGAACAACAGACAATAGCTATGATAGATGGCTTTGTGGATTTACACCATATTATTCAGCAGCAACTTGGTATGGATATGATAATAGTGAAACAGTGTATTTTAGTGGGAATCCGGCAGGACAGATATGGGATGCTGTTATGACAGATATTCATCAAGGATTACCTAGTGCAACATTTGTAAGACCAGAAGGAATTGTAGAGGCAAAAGTTTGTAGAAGGACAGGTTGTTTAGCTACAAGTAGATGTACAGATACATATATGGAGATATTTACTCAAGATAATATGCCAGAAAAATGTCAAAGTCATGGTACAGTACCAAAAGAAAGATTAAACTTATGGACTACAATTAGATAAAAACTAAATAAAAACTAAATAAAAACCAGTAATATATAATATTTCACAAAACATCATATATTACTGGTTTTTCTAATTAAGTAATAATAGTATAGAATGTATGTATACATTATTCATAACCTGAAAATTTACTGGGCCAAAAGTTATATTATAATATTTTTTATTTATTTGGCTAGCTCCATAAATGACGCCTTCTAAACTTTAAACAAACGAGCCTCTCGCTGTATCGCGCTTCCTCATTTATTTAAAGCTAAGAAGGCGTACATATATTCCACGTCACACAAATAAATAAAAAATATTATAATATAACTTTTGGCTTTCATATATATTATTAGTTTTAGAATTTTTCAGGAATCAGCTATGAATTGTAAGAAAAATTATATTGTTTTTAAATAAAATATAAAAAAGGTATTGACTTGAAGTTAACTCTAAGTGATATATAATATATGTAATAAAAAATCAAAGGAGGCGATAAGTATGCAAATATCAGAAGTGGCACAAAAGTTTGGGCTAACTACAGATACATTAAGATATTATGAAAGAGAAGGGCTAATTGGTCCAATCAAAAAAGGTAAAAATGGGATTAGAAATTATGATGAAGATGATATAAAGAGAATCCAATTTGTGAAATGTATGAGGTCAGCAGGTCTAGAAATAAGTTTTTTGAAAAAGTATTTAGATTTATTTGATGAAGGTGATAAAACAGTTAAAGAAAGAAGAGAAATTTTGGTAGAACAAAGAAATATATTAAAAGAAAAACTAGATGCAATGCAAGAAGCTTATGATAAATTAACAATGAAAATAGAATTGTATGACAAAAATATATTAGATAAAAATCTAATATAAATAGATTACTTTATTATTATATACAGAATAATAAAAATAAATAATCTTAAAAACGAATTAAAAAAATGAATAAATAATATTGGATTTGTAATGCTAATTATTATAACATAAAGATAAAAAGTTTTGGGATTACTTTAAATCCTAAATATATTATAAGGAGGAAAAAGAATATGAAAAAACAAACAGCAGGTAGAGATAGTTTAGGAGAATTTGCACCTAAATTTGCAGAATTAAATGATGATGTATTATTTGGAGAGGTATGGTCAAGAGAGGACAAATTGTCTTTAAGGGACAGGTCTTTAGTTACAATATGTATATTTATGGGTAAAGGAATGGTAGATAGTTCATTAAAATATCATTTAATAAATGCAAAAAACAATGGAATAACAAAAACAGAAATGGCAGAAATTATTACACACGCAGCATTTTATGCTGGATGGCCAAATGCTTGGGCAGTATTTAATATGGCAAAAGAAGTGTATGCAGACGATAATACTAAAGAAGAGCATGGAGGAATGTTTGGAATGGGAGAACCTAATACAGCATTTGCACAATATTTTGTTGGTAACTCATATTTAAAACCATTAACTAAACCAGGTTCTTCTGTTGTATCTATTGCTAATGTTACATTTGAACCAGGATGTAGAAATAATTGGCATATACATCATGCTACAAAAGGGGGAGGACAAATTCTTGTATGTGTTGAAGGAGAAGGATGGTATCAAGAAGAAGGAAAACCAGCTCAAAGTTTGAAACCAGGAGATGTAGTTGTAATACCAGCAAATGTAAAACATTGGCACGGAGCCTCAGCAAATTCTTGGTTTAGCCATCTTGCGGTAGAAGTACCTGGAGAAGATACATCAAATGAATGGTGTGAACCAGTAAGTGATGAAGAATATAATAAATTAGAAAAATAAGACTCTATAAAAACTCAAATCACATTCGAAATTTAATCACAATATTAAAATATATAATAGATTTGGAATGTAATTAGTAAAAATATTTTATAATAATTAAAGGAGGAAAAATTATGGAAAAATCAAAAGTATATTTTATTAAAGACATAACTCCAGAAAATATCATTAAAGCTTATGAAGCTGTAGGAAAAAAATTAGAAGGAAAAGTTGCTGTTAAAATGCATTCTGGAGAAAGAGAAAACAAAAATTATTTAAGAGCAGAGTTTGTAAAAGATGTTATCAATCATGTAAATGGTACAGTTGTGGAATGTAATACAGCTTATGAAGGAGCTAGAAATTCTACTGAGAAACATCGTGAATTAATTAAAGAACATGAGTGGGAAAAATATTTTCCATTTGACTTATTAGATGCAGAAGGACCTGATATGGAACTAGATGTTCCAAATGGTAAAATTTTAAAGAAAAATTATGTAGGTAAAGATTTAGCAAAATATGATTCTTTACTTGTTCTATCTCACTTTAAAGGTCATGCTATGGGAGGATATGGTGGAGCATTAAAACAACTTTCTATTGGTTGTGCATCATCAGCTGGTAAAACTTTAATCCATACAGCAGGTGTTACAGATGATCAAAAAGAATTATTTAATAACTTACCAGAACAAGATAAATTTTTGGAAGCAATGGCAGATGCTGCAGAAAGTGTTATTAATTATTTTAAAGGAAATGCAGTTTATATAAATGTTATGAAAAATATTTCTATTGATTGTGATTGTGATGGTAATGCTTCAGCACCTTGTATGGAAGATATTGGAATACTTGCATCAACTGATCCAGTAGCAATAGACCAAGCTTGCCTAGATTTAGTTTACAATTCAACTGATTCAGGCAAAGATAAATTAATTAAAAGAATTGAATCACTTCATGGAGTTCATACTGTAGAATCAGCTTATGACCTTGGAATAGGAAACCGTGAATATGAGATTATTGATTTAGATAAATAAAAATGTAGTTTAAGGTGTAATGAGGAAAGATATTAAATTTGTATATAAGTATTGAAATTGTGGAAAATGCAATTCCATATAATTTGAAAAAATCCAGCTCAATATGAGTTGGATTTTTTGTTTCTTGGGGTTCCTATTCAGGAATCCTTTTCGCGTCAAGAACTATTTTTTTAGTCATAAAGTTCTTGAAAAATGTCTACAGATATTCTAATTAATCGAATACCTGCTTTTTACTTTGGAAAGTTATTTTTACAGGATTTGTATCTGCCAAATTTAAGTCTACTTTAAGTTTTTTGACTTCATTTTCATTAGAGCAATTCCTTACTGTAACATATCTTTCGGAAAGAAAAATAATAGTATTAGTTTCAAGAAAATCATCTAGTTCTAGATGAAAATCCAATTGTTGCATATCTACTGTTGTACACAATGAATGTTCACTCCAAAAGATAATGGCACCATTTGGCCAAAAACAGATATTTTCTCCTGCTTTCAACAAGTTGACAATATCTTGATTTAAGATGGCAATATTATGATTATGCTCATAAGAATTTTTGTAAAAGGCAATAATATCATCGGAGCCATCTGCTAATTTCACTTTTGCCAAATGAATTGAGCGAATCAGATGGCTAATTGGCAAGCCTTTACTAGCTTTAAATACAGTTTCGTGAACAACAGTGTGTTCACGTACTTTTTCACCAGTTACTACCCGAACCTGTTTACATTCTCTGTTTTCAACCTTAAAAACTCTTTCCATTATGTGATACCTCCTATTTAGTAGTAATATACATAATTATAACACATTTTATAAAAAAATGCTATAAAAAATATCTAGAGTTCACTCAAAGGACACATTTCTTATGTAGAATATATGAAAAAAATAAGTGAGGGATAAAAAATGGTTAAAAACATATTACAATATTTAGAGAATAATGTACAAAAAATGCCAAATAAAATTATATTTTTAGAAGAAAACGACAGTATTACTTATAAAAAATTTATGGATAGTGCTAAAATAGTTGGTTCTAATATTAATAATAAATTAAATAAGACCAATAAATCAATTGCAATATTTATGGAAAAAGGCATTGAATGTTTAATTGCCATGATAGGGACTGTATATAGTGGAAATTTTTATACAGTAATAGATACTAAATCACCAGAAGAGAGAACAAAAGTGATTTGTGATAAATTAGAACCAGAAATGATTATAACAGATGTGAAAAATTATGAGAAACTAGAAAAAACAGGTGTATTTAAAAATATATATTTATATGATGATTTATATTCAAAAGAATTATTAGATGAGAAATTATTAAATCAAATAAGAAGAAAAATGATAGACACAGACTTAATGTATGTGTTATTTACATCAGGGTCGACAGGAACACCAAAAGGAATAGCAGTTTCTCATAAATCTGTTATATCATATATCAGTTCAGTGGTTGATATATTTAAGTTTGATGAAAATACTGTATTTGGAAATCAAACACCATTTTATTTTAGTATGTCAGTATTAGATATTTTTTCAACCATTATGGCTGGTGGAACATTAAATATTATACCTAAAAAATATTTCTCATTTCCGGTAAAATTATTAGAATATATAAATGAGAATAAAATAAATACAATTTATTGGGTACCTTCGGCTTTATGTATTGTTGCCAATTTGAAAGCATTTGATGTAGTAAAGCCACAAACATTAAATAAGATTTTATTTGCAGGAGAGATTATGCCTGTAAAACAATTGAATGAGTGGAGAAAAAACGTAAAAGCACTATATGCAAATTTATATGGACCGACAGAAGTAACAGATATTTGTACATATTACATTTTAGACAGAGAATTCAAAGAAAATGAATCTATCCCAATCGGAAAGGCTTGTGATAACTGTGATGTACTTATTTTAAATAGTGCTGGGGTACCAAGTACAAAAGGAGAATTATGTGTAAGAGGATCTTTTTTAGCATCAGGATATTATAGGGATAAAGAAAAAACAGACAAAGTATTTGTTCAGAACCCATTAAATAAAAATTATCCAGAGAAAATATATAAGACAGGAGATATTGTAAAAATTAATGAAAATGGTGAAATAATATATGTGTCTAGAAAAGATTTTCAAATAAAACATTTAGGCTATAGAATTGAGCTAGGAGAAATTGAAAAAAATGTTAATTTAGTGGAGGGAGTTACTTCAGGAATATGTGTTTATGATGAAACCTCTTCTAAAATTGTGTTATTTTATCAGGCTAAAAATTTAGAAAAAAATGAACTACATAAAATTCTTAAAGAAAAATTGTTGCCATATATGGTACCAAATGAAATGATAAAACTAGACACAATCCCATATAATCCAAATGGAAAAATAGATAGAAAATTGTTAAAAAATAATTTTATGGAAGGAGTATATACATGGAAAAATTAATTGAAATTTTAAAAAAATATAATGCAGATGTGGACTATAACACACATGAACATCTTATTGATGAGGAGGTTTTAGATTCTTTTGACATTATCTCAATTGTTGCAGACATAGATAGAGAATTTGATGTAGAAATTACAGCAAAAGATATTATACCAGAAAATTTTAATTCAGCTAAAAAATTATATGAATTAATAGAAAGCTTAAGTTAGTAAGGGAAAATATGTGAAGGTTTATGGGTAAAACCTTATCTAAAAACCTAAATATGTTATATGAGGAATTATATTCAAAATGGAAATCAATTCTTTAAAATTCATTATATTTGTAGTAGCAGTTATACTAGCTTACTTTATAACACCTAAAAAATATAAATGGATAATATTATTAATATCAAGCTATTTATTTTACTGGATAAATAGTAACAAATTAATAGTATTTATATGTATAACAACAATATCAATTTATCTATTAGGCTTATTGCTAGGGAGAATAGATAAAAAGATAGAAATAGAATGTAAAAATTTAGAAAAAGAAGAAAAAAAGAAGTTAAAAGCAAAAGCTAAAAGTAAAAAGAAATTGGTAGTTGCTGTTGCATTAATAATAAATTTAGGAATACTTGGTGTTGTGAAATATTTCAATTTCTTTTCTGGCAATATAAATGGAATATTAAATATATTTAATATAAATATTCAAATTCCAAGTATGCAGTTTGTTCTACCATTGGGAATTTCATATTATACATTACAAGCTTTAAGTTATATTATTGATGTCTATAGACAAAAAATACAGCCAGATAAAAATCTAGGAAAAGTAGCATTATTTTTGGTATTTTTTCCACAGATTTTAGAAGGACCAATTGGAAGGTATAAGCAATTAGCGAACCAACTGTATGAACCACATAAAATAGAATTTAAAAATATAAAAAATGGAAGTCTTTTAATAATTTGGGGATTTTTTCAAAAGATGGTGATTGCAGATAGACTAGGAATATTTGTAGATGCGGTGTTTAACAATTATACACAATATTCAGGTATTATTACAATTTGTGCAGTCCTATTTTACACATTTCAAATATATGCAGATTTTGCAGGTTGCATTAATATTGTAAGAGGTGTAGCAGAAATATTTGGAATTACACTAGAAGAGAACTTTAAAAGACCATTTTTCTCAAAATCCATTCAAGAATTTTGGAGAAGGTGGAATATTACTTTAGGAACTTGGCTAAAAGAATATATATTTTATTCAGTTGCATTTTCAAAATGGTGTTTAAATATAACAACAAAACTGAATATTAAATTAAAAAAACATAAGCATTTAGCAAAAACATTATCTGCATTATGTCCTTTGATTTTTGTGTGGTTTGCTAATGGCTTATGGCATGGTGCTAGTTGGAAATATGTATTTTATGGAATGTATTATTTTATAATAATGGCTATAGGGATGTTTTTGGAACCAGTATTTAAAAAATTAGCAGAATTCTTGAAAATAAATAAAAATAGTAAAAAATATAAATTATGGCAAATTTTAAGAACATTTATATTAGTCAATATAGGTATGTTAATATTTAGAAGTACAAATATAAGTACAGCATTTGCAATAGGGAAATCTATGTTTGATTTTTCAAGCTTTGGAGAAGTTCTGAATGGAAAAATATTCTCATTAGGACTAGATATGGGAGAATTTATTATTTTAATACTTTCTATTGCAATTATGCTAATTGTTGACTATTTGCAAGAGAAAAATCATCATATAAGAGAAGAAATATCAGAAAAAAATGTATTTATAAGGTGGTCAATTTATTATATTGGCATATTTAGTATTGTCATTTTTGGAATATATGGGAAAGACTATAACCCAAGTAGTTTTATATATGGACAATTTTAAATAATAGAAAGGAATAGATATGAAACATAAGGTATTTATATCAGCTATCATATTTATATTAATAGGCTTAGTGTTATTCTATATTTTAAATATAGTTTTTTTGCCAGAATGGGTAATAAATGAAGGAGCAACACTTTCAACAAGAGGAATATATGAGGAAAAAAATAATTCATTAGATGTAGTATTTGTAGGAAGTAGTAATATATATAATGGAATATCACCTTTAGAAATATGGCAAGAGACAGGTATTACATCATATTCTTATGGTTCACCAGAACAGAAAATTTGGTTATCTTATTATGCAATAGAAGAGGTACTGGCTTATCAAAATCCTAAAGTCATCATGTTAGATGTAAATGAAGCATTTGCTGATGACTATTTAGAAGAAGACAATATAAGGAAATTATTGGATAATATGAAATTAGGAAAAGCAAAAATAGAAGCTATAAATGATGAAATGTTAAACTATGGAACTCAAGATAAATTAAGCTATTTATTTCCAATTATAAGATATCATACTAGGTGGAATTCTTTAACAACCAAAGATTTTGAAAGACTTTTTTATAATTATGATTCAACATACAAAGGATATATAATATCTAAGCAAATAGTACCTTTTAAAGGAAATACACAATATTTAGAATTTACAGAAGAAACTACACAGATACACGAAGTTGCTAAAAAATATTTGGACAAAATAGTTGAAACATGTAAGGAAAACGGAACAGAACTTGTGCTAATAGATATGCCATCACCAAATACGTGGTCATATCCTAGGCATAAAGCAATTTCTGATTATGCAGAAAGCAATGGAATAAAATTTTTAGAATTAAATTGTGTAGATGAAATAGGAATTGATTGGAATACAGATACACAAGATGGAGGTTGGCATTTAAATACAAATGGAGCAGTTAAAGTTAGCAAATATCTTGCAAATTATTTAAAAGAAAATTTTAATTTAACAGATAATAGGGAAAATAAAGATTATCAAGATTGGAATCAGGATTTAGAAAAATATTTGGAAGATAAATAGTTACAGTTTAAATAATCTATTGAATAAGTAAAAATATAATTTGAAAAAATATAAAACCTAATGTATAATTAGTTATATAAAAAATAAATTATACAAATATAAGCCTTTAAGTAAATGAGAAGGGGATGGAATTTTTTATGACAAATTTATTAATAAAATTATTTATAAAAGATAAAGATACAGAGAAGCCAGAAACAAGAGCAAAATATGGAATGCTTTCAAGCATAACTGGAATTATTGTAAATATCTTATTATCAATAGTAAAACTAGTTATTGGAATATTTGCAAATTCTATTTCAATTATATCAGATGCCTTAAACAATGTGACAGATGCAGGTTCATCAATTGTAACAATGATTGGATTTAAGGTTTCACAGAAAAAAATAGATAGAGACCATCCATGGGGACATGGAAGAATGGAATATATCACAGCATTTATTGTTGATATATTAATTGTCTTAGTAGGATTAGAATTATTCAGAAATTCTTTTGATAAAATTATAAATCCAACAGTACCAGATATCAGTATAGTAACTATAGTTATTTTGACTATTGCAGTGTTAACAAAATTATGGCTATTTGTTTTTTATAACAAAATTGCAAAAACAATTGATTCACCAGCAATAAAAGGTAATGCTTATGACAGTATATCTGATTCAATATCTACATTTGTTGTATTATTATCTGCTATTGTTGCAAGAAATTTTGGGATTTCAATTGATGGATATGCTAGTATTTTAGTTGCAATATTTATTTTATTTACAGGATTTAAAGCATTAAAAGAAACTATTGATTTATTATTAGGAATGAAACCAGATGCAGAATTTGTAGCAAATTTAGAAGAGTTTGCAAAAAAGTATAAAATGATATCAGGCATTCATGATATCATGGTACATGATTATGGTCCAGGAAGAAAAATTGTTTCCTTTCATGCAGAGGTCCCTGCGAATTGTGATATTTGTAAGGCTCATGATGTGATAGACCAAATGGAACAAGATATTTATGAAGAGTTTAATTGTATAACTACAATTCATATGGATCCAATTGTAACAGATGATGAAGAAATTAATGAAATGAGAAAAAGAACAGAGGAAATTGTAAAAGAAATTAATCCAGAATTTTCTATTCATGATTTTAGAATGACAGATGGTGGTGATAGGATGAATTTAATATTTGATTTAGTTATTCCAGCAGAAAGTAAAATTAATCATGAAGAATTGAAAAATATGGTTCAGCAAAAAATACATAATGTAAATAATAAATATTATGCAGTACCTAAAATAGAAAATTCATATATATAAAACCATAATATCCATGACATTTAAGTTAAGGATTAGTAAAAGATAATATTAGAGGGGAAACATATAATATAAAATCATTCACAATTTTGTATAAGCTAAATTTTCAAAGAAATTCTAAAAGAACAAAGTGTGCTCTTGCACTCAGACCCTCTCTTTCAGAGAGTACCGTGCATATCCCACATTTTGTTCTTTAAGAATTTCTAATTCAAATTTAGATACGCAAAATCGTTCATTCTTTTATATTATATATTTCCCGTCTAGCATCATCTTTTACTAATCTTTAACTTAATGTTATTGTCATCGTATTATTAATTTAATTTTAAGAAATACTAAAAATATTTTTAATATTTAAATGATATATTAAAATTACAAAAATGTAATAGAAATGTAAGAAAAGACGATTAGAAAAAAAGAATGTTTCTATTAAAATAATGTAAGAAGGTGGAGTTTATGAAACAAGAAAAATATATCGATAAAATAATAAAAATATTTTGGGTATTTATTATAGGAAGTGTTATTGGATATGCAGTAGAAATGGTAGTAGGACTTGTTCAAAATGGTCATTTTGTATCTAGACAAGGATTGGTATTTGGACCTTTTGCACAAGTATATGGATTGGGAATATTAGCATATTATTTTATAGTTCCAAAAATAAAAGGGGGATATTTGAAAATATTTTTTGTTACCATGATTTTGGGAGGAATAGTAGAATATCTATGTTCATATTTCCAAGAAATATTATTTGGAACAATATCATGGGATTATTCTCACTTATTGTTTAATATAAATGGAAGGACAAGTCTATTGCATTGTACATATTGGGGAATAGGGGGAGTTTTATTTATGAAATATATATTACCATTAATAAATAAGATAGATAAAATTACAAAAGATGCTTACTTTAGAACTATTACAGCACTATTCATAATTTTTATGTTGTTTAATATATCTGTATCATCAATGGCAGCGATTAGACAAAACGAGAGAAATCGTGAAATTGGAGCATCAAATAATATAGATGTATTTTTTGACAAATATTACTCTGATGAAGTAATGGACGATATTTATGAAAATAAGATTGAAGTAGTACAAACAAACTAAAACTATTTTTGAAATATTTAGAAATTAAGACTATGTAAAACTTAAGGCCATTGGGGGCAATATATAATATAAAAGAATGAACGATTTTGCGTATCTAAATTTGAATTAGAAATTCTTAAACAACAAGATGTGGGATATGCACGGTACTCTCTGAAAGAGAGGGTCTGAGTGCAAGAGCACATCTTGTTATTTTAGAATTTCTTTGAAAATTTAGCTTATACAAAATTGTGAATGATTTTATATTATATATTGCCCCCAATGACCTTAAGTTTTACACAGTCTTAATTTAATGAAACTGTGAGGTAAATATTCTTATACAAATTTTATATAGTGGTTAAAAATATATTATTTGGTTATTAAATAAGAAAATAGATTTATTAAAAAATAACAACCATTATTTACATAAAATCATATTATATAAAAGATTATATAAGAAGGAGGGATTTTTTTGGAAGTAACAGGGAAGAGAATAGGTTTCATATTAACAGGCTCATTTTGTACATTTAGCAAGGTTTTACCAAAAATGAAAGAACTTATAAAAAAAGGTGCAGAAATTATACCAATAATGTCATTCAATAGTTACAACTTAGATACAAAATTTGGCAAAGCAAAAGATTTTATAGATGAAATAGAAGAAATGACAGGTAAAAAAATTATTCATACTATTCAAGACGCAGAGCCAATTGGACCAAAGAAAATGACAGATATTATGGTAATTGCACCATGTTCTGGAAATACTATGGCAAAATTGGCTTGTGACATTATAGATACTCCAGCTACTATGTCAGCAAAATCACATTTAAGAAATAACAATCCATTGGTAATAGCACCTTCAACTAATAATGGATTAAGTGGTAATGCTGAAAATATAGGAAAATTATTAAATAGAAAAAATTATTATTTTGTACCTTTTAAACAAGATAATCCAATAACAAAACCAAGGTCTATAGTATTTGATGCAGAATATATTATAAAAACAATAGAATATGCTTTAGAAGGAGAACAAATAAGTCCAATATTATTATAAGTAATTTAATTAGCCCAAAGTCGAATAAGACTTTGGGTTGTTTCTATTTATACTTCTTGTGTTACAATTCACAGCCTTATAATTATTTTATAGAATGTATATATATTAATATTTCATAAATTTCTCGGTTCAATACGTGCATTAGAGTTTCTAAATCTAAAAGGAACGAGCCTCTCGCTGTATCGCGCTTCCTCATTCCTTTTAGATTAAGAAACTCTACAAGCACTCCAATCACATTCAAAATTTATTCAATATTAATATATATACATTCTTATTAATAGTATCTTTAAGCTGTGAATTGTAACCTTTTTGTTTTTATAAACAAACATTTTTTTGGAAAAACTATTGACAAAGAAAAAATGTTCGTATATAATGCAGACATACCGAACAAACATTCAAGGAAAGAGGAGTGATTTATTATGAGAAAAATAAAAATTGTAAATAAAAATAAATTTGTAAAGTCAATAGTTAATTTGATTTTGTTTATATTAATAATGATATGGTTATTAAGTAATAAAACATATTCAAATAACGAAGGAAAATATAAAACAGAATATGTAACTAAAGGAGAGACTTTATGGCAAATAGCACAAGAAGAAATAAAAGAAAATCAATATTTTCAAAATCAAGATGTAAGAAATGTAATTTTAGAAATAAAAGAACTAAATAATATGGACACAAGTGACTTATCAGAAGGGATGCAAATAAAAATTCCAATATATTAATTTAAATAAAAGGAATATTAGTATAATCTGTTTTAAATAATATATACTAATTATATAAAGTATTGTATCTGAAATTAAAATATGATAGAATGGCATAAAAAAGGAGGACGATAAGATTGAATCAAATACAAAAAAAGTATAATTGGAATTTGACAGATTTATTTGAGAATAAAGAGGATTTTTATAAGGCAAAAGAGAAAATGCAAAAAGATTTAAAAGAAATTGAAAAATATAAAGGAATTTTATGTGATAGTGCTGAAAATTTATATCAATGCTATAATATTTATGAAAAAATATTAATTGATTTTGATAAAATATATTCTTATGGGATGTTTTCTTATCATTTAAATATGGCAGATCAAGAAGGAATAAAATTATTTAAAGAAGTAGAAAATCTATCATCTGAATTTAGCACGGCCACATCTTATATCACACCAGAAATAACTTTTACAGATGAAGCAATTATAAATAAATATTTGGAAGAAGATAAAAGACTAAAAAGATATGAAAGAGACATTAAAGATACATTAGAAAAGAAAAAACATATATTAAGCAAAGAAGAAGAAAACTTACTTGCAAATTATTCAGAAGTATTTTCTGGTCCAGAAAATATATATGATATTTTAACAAATGCAGAATTTAAATTTGGAACATTAATAAATGAGAATGGAGAAGAAGTAGAATTAACAGATGCAACTTATACAAAATATTTAAAAAGTAATAATATCAAAGTTAGAAAACAAGCATTTAACTTAATGTACAAAAAATATAGTGAATATATAAATACTATAACAGAAATGTATTTAGCAAACGTAAAACAAACAGTAATAACAGCAAAATTAAGAAATTATAAATCATCTTTAGAAAAAGCAACTGTCAATGATGATGCAACAATAAAAGTTTATGAAGCATTAATGAAAGGAGTAGAAGAAGGACTAGATACAAATCATCAATTTATATCATCAAAAAGAAAACTATTAAACATGGATAAAATACACATGTATGATTTATATGTAAATCCATTTGAACAAAAAGAAGACAAAATATCCTTTGAAGAAGCAAAAAAAGAAGTGAAAGATGCATTAGCTATATTAGGAAAAGAATATGGTGAAATGTTAGATATAGCTTTTGAAAATAATTGGATAGACGTATATGAAAAACCAAATAAAAGAGGAGGGGCATATAGTTCTGGAGTATATGGTGTACATCCATTTGTATTAATGAGTTTTACAGAAAATAAAAGAGATGTAAGTACAATTGCTCATGAATTAGGACATAGTATGCACTCATATTATTCAAGTAAAACTCAAAATATAATAGATTCCCAATATACAATAATGGTAGCAGAAGTTGCGTCAACAGTAAATGAAATTTTGCTAAGTGAATATCAAATAAACAATGAAACTGATAAAAAGAAAAAAGCAGAATTAATTTATGAATTATTAGAAATGATAAGAGCAACATTTTTTAGACAATCCATGTTTGCTGAGTTTGAAAAGACAGTACATGAAAAAATTGAAAAAGGTGAAATGTTAGCATCAGAAGATTTAAATAATATATATTACAAATTAAATGAAAAATATTTTGGAAAAGATATAATAATTGATGATGAAATAAAATATGAATGGGCTAGAATACCACATTTTTATACAGATTTTTATGTATATAAATATGCAACAGGAATATCATCTGCAATTTGTATTGCTACAAAAATATTGAATAAAGAAGAAGGTTTTGTAGAAAAATATATTAACATGTTGAGTCAAGGCTGTACTAAAAAATCAGTAGAATTATTAAAAATGGTAGATGTTGACTTAGAAAACCCTGCAACATATAAATCTACCACAGATTTTTATAAAAATAAAATTGAAGAATTAGAAAAATTGATTTAAGAAAGGTTTAATATATGAAAGAAAAAAGAAATCCAGAAGAAAAAAATAATATAGGAAAATCGAAAAAAATGAATGTAGAAAAAAATAGTAATAAAGAAAAAATAAATAGTGAAAATGTTACTATTAATGAAAAAGTAAATGAAGAAAATATAGCAAAAAAAGATGGAACAAAAATGCAAGATGAAAATATCAAAAAAAATAAAGTAAGGACAATTAATGGAATAAGTTTATGGAGAATTTTAGCATATTTTATAATTTATAGTGTAGCAGGATATATAATTGAAACACTTTATGGAATTGTAACAAAAGGAGTTTGGGAAAGTAGACAAAGTTTTTTATATGGGCCATTTTGTGGAATATATGGATTAGGAGCTGTAATAATGATTATATGTTTACACAAATTTCCTAGAAAATTTAACGCTCTTTTTATAGGGGGATTTATAGTAGGCTCTGTAGTAGAATATGTTGTAAGTTTAGTTGGAGAATTACTACTAGGTGTTAGATGGTGGGATTATTCAGGAATGCCACTTAATATAAATGGAAGAATTTGTGTATATTATTCAATCTTTTGGGGATTTTTAGGTATATATTTAATTGCGTCATTAAATCCTAAAGTAGATAAAATAATAGATTGGATAAAAAGCAAATTTAAAACATATAAAGGTTTAAAAACCTTTGTCATGACAGTATTTATACTACTAATGATAGATTGTATATCAACAGCTTTTGCATTAGAATTTTTCTTGGTAAGAATGATAGTCAAAAATGATATAGATGTTGCCAATAAAGAACAAGTTCAGGAACAATATGATGAAATTTATGGAAATGAAAAATTATCAAATTTTATATACAAATTCTGGGGAGATAAAAAGATGATAAGAACTTTTCCTAATTTAAAGATAACAGATAAAAATGGAAATATTGTGTATATGGATAGTCTGCTAGATATACAACCATATTACTTAAAGGTTCATGATAAAAACAACAAAAATAGTGAAGAGGTAGAAGAAGAAATAATGGGAGAATGATGATTTTGAGGACGGAGAAAAAAATCATCATTAACTGAAAAACCACAAAGAAGGCTTTAAAATTAAGTTTTCTTTGTGGCTTAAGAAATAATATTGATAAAAAGATTTCTTAATGCTATAATATATTTATAGTGGTAAGGGAGGAATGAACCATGAAAAATAATATAAAAAAGAATATATCAATTTTTGTAATACTAATAATGCTTATACAAGTTTTAATACCAATTGTATCACAAGCTACTGATGTTTCAGGAGTTTCAGAAGGAGATATAACATTAAATGTAGAACTAAAAAGAGATGAAACAAATCCAAATCAAATAAATATAACAGCAACAGACAGTGAATACAATATAACTGCCTTAAAATATGTACACAAATATATAGAGACAAGTAATGCAAATTATTTTGAAGAAAATCATGATGATATTTATACATTTGAAATAACACCATCACAATCTATACAAGAATCTTTTGAGTTAGATGGATATGGAAGCTACACAGTTTATGCAAAAAATGAAGCAGGTAATGCATTTTTATCTAGATTAACTGTGAATGATCCAAATGATATGCCACAGATTACACTAACAAGAGATGAAGAAAACCTAATGAATGTAACAATTCACGCAACGAGTAAAAATAACACAATAGAAAAAATAAAAATAGCTAAAATGGAAGATATAAATGATGATATTGATTTCAGTGTAGAAGGAACAGATATAGAATTTATAAAAAGTAATGATGTAACTGTAAAATATACACGGAGCAACTGAGGAAGCTTTATATAGAATTTATGTTGAAGATAGTGAAGGAAATAAAACAATTACACAAATATATTTAGGAAAAGAGAGAACACCTATTACAGCTGTAATTAATGATACGGATAATACTAGAGAAGTAAGTTTACAAATAACAAATAAAATTTGTAATATTGTTAAAGTAAAAGTAGCAAAAAGTTCTGAAATAGAAGATTTTAGTGATTTTGAAACAAAAGGTGAAGAACTACAATTTACAGAAGGAAAAGATGTAAATATAACATATACTGCCCCAGAAGATGATACATATGTATTTTATATAGAAGATGAACTAGGAAATAGAAAGATGATAGAAAAAAGAATTACATCAGAAGAAAAAGTCATGAACGTAGAAATTACTCAAGATGAGAATTCACCTGGAAATTTAACAATAAAAGCAACTAACAATATCTGTAATATTGTAGAAATGAAAATAGCAATAGGAGAAGATATTGATTTAGCATATTTTGAAAATAATGGAGAAGAAATTTCTATAAATGCAGGTAAAGAAGTAACTACAAATTATACTGTTGATGAGAATTGTACAATTAATGTATATATAAAAGATGAACAAGGATATACATATATGTATAGTAAACAAATAATAGGAGTAGAAGAGCCTGAACCAGTACCAAATGATCCGCCAGAGATTACTTTAACACAAAATGCAGATAATCTAAAACAAATTGATGTAAGGGTAATAGATAAAGATTCATATATAGATGAAGTTAAATGGGCTAAAGGAAGTCAAAATGTAGAATATTTTGCAACAAATGGAACAAGAATTGGGCAAGGAAGTGTAGGAAGTAGTGTAAATACTCATTTTAACATTACTGAAACAGGAATATATACAGTTTATGCAAAAGACCAAGAAGGAAATGAAGCAGTAAAAGAAATTAATATAGCCAGTATAGAAGAACCGGAAGAACCAGATAAAGATACAACCCCTCCAGAAATAAGTGGTGTTGAAAATGACAAAGTATATAATCAATCAGTAACACCAAGTATAAGTGATGAAAATTTAAAAAGCATAACTTTAACAAAAGATGGAATAAAAATAGAAACATACAAAAATGGAGATATGCTAGAAGACGAAGGAGAATATGTTTTAACAGCAATTGACGAAGCTGGAAATGAATCAACTGTAGAATTTATAATAGACAAAACAGCACCTGAAATTAATATAAGTCAACAAAATACAGACAACAAAAATGTAGCTGTTTCAATAAACATTGAAGATGTTTTAACATTTATTGATACGGTAAAAATAGCAGAAGGAGAACAAAATATTGACTATTTTGTAGACAATGGTCAAGAACTAGATATAGAAAACAATAGTAAAACAGTTAATACATCAATAAATATTTCAAAAAATGGAACATATACAGTATTTGCTAAAGATACAGCAGGTAATTCAAAAATACAAACATTTGAAGTTACAACAATTACAGATGAACCAGAAGTAGATGATACAACACCTCCAACAGTGAATACAACTAATGAATTTATAGAAGAAGATAAAACTGTAAAAGTAACTATAGATGTAGTAGATACACAATCTACAATTAAAACAATAAAAATAGCAACAGGAGAACAAAATATAGAATATTTTGAAAATAATGGAACAACACTTAATATAAAAACAGAGGGCAATTCAGCAAGAGCAGAAGTTGGTATTAAGTCAAATGGAACATACACAATTTATGCAGAAGATGAAAAAGGAAATTCTGTAATAAAAGTAATAAACATAACAGAAATAGTAGAAGAGCCAGAGCCAGATGATGATACAATAACCTCTTCTGAATATCAAATAGATACAGATCCAAATTATATAAGTAAAATTATACCAGAAACAAATTTGTCAGAATTTAAAAATAATATTTCTACAGAAATAGGATATAAAGTTGTAAATAGTTCTGGAGAAGAAATACAAGATTCAGACTTAATAGGAACAGGCTATAAATTGATAACAGACACAAATAAAGAATATACACTAATTGTTACAGGAGATTCAAATGGTGATGGAAATATAAATCTTGTAGATTTATCTAGGATAAGAAAATATCATTTAAAAATAATTACCTTACAAGAAGAATATCAAAAAGCAGCAGATGCAAATTATGATAATGAAGTTAATTTAATAGATTTATCAATTGTAAGAAAAGCTATTTTAAAAATAATAGAATTATAGAAATATATTATTACAAGATTATATGATTTAAAACCAGTAATATAATAAACATTATAAGAACTATTAGAATATAAAGTCATTAAACGATTTTTATATTATAGTAGTTCTTATTTTTTATACAATAGGAAATTGAAGATATTGTCTTTATAGAAGAAATGTGGTATAAATAATGTGTTAGTTTAAATAGAAATGAGGAAAAAATATGTTTAAATTACATTCAGATTATAAACCTACAGGAGACCAACCAAAAGCAATTGAATATTTAAGTAATGGAATAAAAGAAGGAAAAAAATTCCAAACTTTATTAGGAGTTACAGGTTCAGGTAAAACATTTACAATGGCAAATATAATACAACAAGTTCAGAGACCAACACTAGTTTTAGCACATAATAAGACATTAGCAGGACAATTATACAGTGAATTTAAAGAATTTTTTCCAGAGAATAATGTTGAATATTTTGTATCATATTATGACTATTATCAACCAGAAAGCTATATTCCACAATCAGATACATATATAGAAAAAGATTCATCTGTTAACGAAGAAATAGACAAACTTAGACATTCTGCAACATTAGCACTATTTGAAACTAGAGATGTTATTATTGTAGCATCTGTTTCATGTATCTATGGATTAGGAGACCCAGAAGATTATCAAGAAATGATGCTATCATTAAGACCAGGAATGCAAAAAGGAAGAGACGAAGTATTAAAAAAACTTGTTACAATGCAATATACAAGAAATGAAATTGATTTTAAAAGAGGGACATTTAGAGCAAAAGGAGATATTGTTGAAATATATCCATCTGACCAATCAGAATCAGCAATTAGAGTAGAATTCTGGGGAGATGAAATTGAAAAAATCGTAGAAATCAATCCACTAACAGGAAAAACAATTGGAAGTAGAAGACATGTTTTAATATCTCCAGCTTCTCACTATGTAACAACAAAAAATAAAATGGAAAGAGCCATTGTTACAATTGAAGAAGAATTAGAAGAAAGAATAAAATACTTTAAAGAACATAACAAATTAATAGAAGCACAAAGAATAGAAGAAAGAACAAACTTTGACATTGAAATGATGAAAGAAACAGGATTTTGTTCAGGAATAGAAAACTATTCTAGACATATAAGTGGAAGAAAACCAGGAAGTCCTCCATATACCTTATTTGACTATTTTCCAGACGACTTCTTATTACTAATTGATGAATCACATGCAACAATCCCACAAGTAAGAGCCATGTATAATGGAGACCATTCGAGAAAAGAATCATTGGTTAATTATGGCTTTAGATTACCATCAGCATTTGATAATAGACCTTTAAAATTTGAAGAATTTGAAAAAAAATTAAATCAAGTTGTATTTGTTAGTGCTACACCAGGAGATTATGAAAAAGAACATAGCAATGGAAATATTGTAGAACAAATCATAAGACCAACTGGATTATTAGACCCTAAAATAGAAGTAAAACCAGTAACAAATCAAATTGATGATTTATTAGAACAAATTCGTATTAGAACAGAAAAAAATGAAAGAGTTTTAGTCACAACCTTAACAAAAAAAATGGCAGAAGACTTAACAGATTATCTAAAAGGATTAGACATAAAAGTAAATTATATGCACTCTGACACAAAAACATTAGAAAGAATGGAAATTATCAGAAACCTTCGATTAGGAGAATTTGACGTTTTAGTTGGTATAAACTTATTAAGAGAAGGACTAGATATTCCAGAAGTATCATTAGTAGCAATATTAGATGCAGACAAAGAAGGATTTTTACGTTCAGAAAGATCTCTAATTCAAACTATAGGAAGAGCAGCTAGAAATACAGATGGTACAGTCATTATGTATGCAGATGAATTAACAGAAAGCATGGAAAAAGCAATATCAGAAACAAATAGAAGAAGAAGAATACAAGAAGCATATAACAAAGAACATCATATAACTCCTAAAACAATTAGAAAATCTGTACGTGATTCAATTAAGGTTACAATTACAGATGACATAGGAGTAGAATATAAACTAGAAAAAGAAGAAGATATAAAAGATACAATTACAAAATTAACTGATGAAATGTTAAAATATGCAGGAGATATGGAATTTGAAAAAGCAGCAGAATTAAGGGATAAAATAAAAGAATTAGAAAAATTATTATAAAATGTCCATTGGGGACGTTTCTGTTTGGACTTTTTCAGAAAAATTAATAATAAAATCCAGTTGAAAATAGCTGGATTTTATTATATTACAAAAATATTATTTTTATATTAAGATTATATGACATTTTATAATCGGATTTTTATTATGATATAATTTTATATAAAGAATTGGACAATAAGAGTTAATTTATTAAAAAAAGAAAGGGGATACAAATGAAAGAAGAAAATACAAAAAAGAATTTAAAAATAAGTTTATCAACATTTTTCTTAGTAATTGCAATGATAGTTATTATTGTAATGGGATATTATCTTTATATAACAATTGAAGGTAAAAGAGATGAAGAAAAACAGGTGTCAGACTTAGAGAATGAAATTAATATTTTAGAAAATACAGTAAACACTTTACAACAACAAGTATCAGAAAAATCTAACACTAGTAATACAGTGAATACCAATAGTATGCAAACAAATAATTCCACAACAAATGAAGAAAAAGAATTTTCTAACGAAGAAATAAAAAAAGCATTACAAGAATATCTTAATTTAGTAGGAGCTAAAGAAGGTGCTTCTAGTGCATTGTTACTAAGATTAAATTTATGTACTAATAGTGATATTGCAAATGAAGTTATTAGAGATGATGGATATGTAAAGACAAATATACAATATGATGATTATAAAAATGCAATGTTAAATTATGTAACAGAAGATTGGTTTGAAAATAGATTTTCTGGTGGATTTAAAAATGAAAATGGAATATTATGTTACAATGCTGGCGGTGGAACTGGAATAGAATTTGAAGTAGAAAGTATTAATATAAAAGGTGAGTATTCAGATTCTGCATATATTGGAAATGTATATAATATTGCATTAGATGGTTCTAAAACAATGGAAAATATTGAATTTCACATAGCAAATGAAAATGGTAAATGTGTTATATCATATTGTGACTGATGTCTCAAATGAACATTTTCGCTAGGATATTTAAATTTTTGAGAGAATTTCTTATTTAATTTAAATTTGCTAAGTCCTCAAAGAAATTAGAAACGATATTCTTATATAATAAGAATGGAAAAATCTATATTGAGTTAAGTTTTTCTGTATAATAAAACCCTTGGAAATTTCCAAGGGCATTTATATTATTTGCTATGTCTAGGTTGATAAGTAACTTATAAGAATTTATCTTGTAAAGAACATTGTTCTCAACTGAAAAATTCCTACCATATATTTACCGTTGCCACTTTCTGCTGGCTCATGGTAAATGTTATGAGTTTCGAGGAAAGTTTTATCATAATCATCTAAGAAAATCTCATGATAAACTGTGTCTGGAGGAGTTTCTAGTACTTTACAATAGAGATGCTTATTCATTACACATCTCCTCCTTTCTTTTGTATAAAAACATAGCAAATTATACAAATCTTATATATATTATATTACAAAAATTGGAAATAGTCAAAAAATTGATTTTATAAAAAAAGGTAAGTATAAGCCAAGTTTTATATCTTACCTATATTAAAAAGATAAAATCAAATTTTTTGTAAAATATACTATATAGTTTGTTTTTGGTTCTGAGATAAAAAAGTTCCAAAATGTTTCCTATACAATAAAAAAGAGAATTGTTAATCACTTCTTTATGATTAAATATTCTCTTTTTTTATACTTCTTATAAATTTGCATTATCTTCATCATTATTTGTAGGTGATTCATCTTTAGGTTTTTCAGAAATATTCACAACTCCATCACCTTGATATGTTGTACTTGAAGTTGTAACATTTCCTGGTCCTACATATTGAGCACTTCCTAATCCAAGAATCATATAGAAAATTGTTGGTACAAGTAAAAGACCAATCGTATAACCAACATCTTTGCCAAAAGCCTTGGCTAAAGAATTACATTGATAAATTGAAATGCCTAAACATACAATCCAACCTACAAATGGAATAAACATTGCTAAATATCCAAAAATAATCCATGGTGAAAGTCCTGAAATTTTAAATAATATAACAATATTGTATATTGGTATTATACATTTCCAACCTTTTTCACCAGCTTTTGTAAATACTTTCCACATTCCAATCAGATGTAATATTGTTATAACTGTACCAATAACAAGAATAACACCTAAGAAAGCACCTAAAATAGCACCTAAGGCTGTAAAAATAGAAGCATCTGTTGTAGTATATCCATAATCATAGTAATCATAGCTACTTGGATAATAATAATCATAATAGTCCATTCAAAATCCCCCTTTCATATTTCTTCATACTTAAATTGTCACATTTTTCGACAAAAAAGTCAATATAAAATTAAAAAAATCTTGTATAAAAATTATTCGTTTGATATAATCTATGTGGTTACTTAATAATATGTACAAGAGACAGAGGATATAATTGATTTTAAAAAATATAAATATCTTCTATGCCACAGTTCAGCTAATATCAAGTATTTTAATATCTGAACTGTAACTCTCTAATAACCAAGAAAGGGATGAAATTGAAAATGAGTGAAAACAAATGTAATTGTGGTTGTTCAAAAAGAGATGAATTTATAGAAAATTTATTTCAAGAATATCAACCAATAAAAGATAATTTGATTCAAATGTTAAATGAAGTACAAGAACACTATGGGTATATTCCGCAAAATGCCCAAAAAGAACTTTCAGAATTTTTAAATATTCCAATGGCAGAAATTTATGGAGTCGTGACGTTTTATTCTAGATTTACCCTAAAACCTAAAGGAAAATATAATATAGCAGTATGTTTGGGAACAGCATGTTATGTAAAAGGTTCTCAAAAAATAATGGATAGATTAAAAGAAAGATTACAAATAGAACCAGGAGAAACAACAAAGGATGGTTTGTTTTCTATTGAAGAAACAAGATGTGTAGGAGCATGTGGATTAGCACCAGTATTTACTGTAAATGGTGAAGTATATGGTAAGGCTACTGTAAAAAAATTGGATGAAGTTTTAGACGGAATTTTAAATAACAAGGAGAAATAAAATGAAAGCAAGAATAATAAAAGAAAAGTAGAGGTCTGTCCCTTTTGGACAAAAAATGTCCAATTTGACACGTCCCCAAAGGAGGAAAGTATGAAAAGTCTAGAAGAAATTCATAAAATAAGAGAAGAAAAAAGAAAAGAGTTAGATTTAAGAGTAAATACTAAAGCAGATACCAGAGAAAAACATATTTTGGTTTGTCATGGTACAGGTTGTACATCTTCAAAATCACCTCAAATTTTAGAAAACTTTAGAAGAATATTAAAAGAAAAAAATATAACTAATGTAAGAGTTATAAAAACAGGATGTTTTGGTCTTTGTGCAAAAGGTCCTATAGTCATTATTAGACCAGAGGATACATTTTATGCACTTGTAACACCAGAAGATTGCGAAGAAATTATTGAAACCCATATTATAAAAGGAGAAAGAGTTGAAAGACTTCTTTGTAAAGATATAGATGGAACAGTTGTAAATAGTCTAGATGAATTGAATTTTTATAAAAAGCAAAAAAGAATTGCTCTTAAAAACTGTGGAGTTGTAAATCCAGAAGAGATAGATGAATACATAGCATTTGATGGATATAAAGCATTAGAAAAAGTGTTAAAAGAAATGTCACAAGATGAGGTAATAGATGTAATAAAAGAATCAGGCTTAAGAGGTAGAGGAGGAGCTGGCTTTCCTACAGGCAAGAAGTGGGAACTTACAAAGGCTTCAGAAGGAAATCAAAAGTATGTAGTATGTAATGCTGATGAAGGTGATCCAGGTGCTTTTATGGATAGAAGTATCTTAGAAGGAGATCCACATGCTGTATTAGAGGCAATGATAATCGCAGGATATGCTATTGGAGCAAATAAAGGGTATATTTATGTTAGAGCAGAATATCCAATTGCAGTTCAAAGGTTAAAAATTGCAATAAATCAAGCAAGAGAATATGGATTATTAGGAGAAAATATCTTTAATACAGGTTTTAGCTTTGATATTGAAATTAGATTAGGAGCAGGAGCTTTTGTCTGTGGAGAAGAAACAGCATTATTAGAATCTATTGAAGGAAAAAGAGGGCAACCAAGAGTAAAGCCACCATATCCAGCACAATCAGGATTATGGGGAAAACCAACACTAATAAATAATGTAGAAACATATGCTAATATTGCTCAAATTATTTTAAATGGAGCAAAATGGTATTCTTCAATAGGAACAGAAACTTCAAAAGGAACAAAAGTATTTGCACTAGGTGGAAATGTTAACAATATCGGATTAGTAGAAGTACCAATGGGAACTACTCTAAGAGAAATTATTTATGATATTGGTGGAGGAATTCCTAATGGAAGAGACTTTAAAGCAGCTCAAACAGGAGGGCCATCTGGAGGATGTATCCCCAAAGAACATTTAGATACGCCAATTGATTATGAATCTTTAAAAGAAATTGGTTCTATGATGGGGTCAGGCGGATTAATTGTTATGGATGATACAAAATGTATGGTTTGTTTAGCAAAATTCTATCTTGAATTTACAGTAAGTGAAAGCTGTGGTAAATGTACACCTTGCAGAATTGGAACTAAAAGAATGTTAGAAATATTAGAAAGATTGTGTAATGGAGAAGGAGAAGAACTAGATATATATAAACTAGAAAAATTAGCAGCAAATATACAAAAATCAAGTATATGTGGATTAGGACAAAGTGCACCAAATCCAGTTATCAGTACATTAAAATATTTTAGAGAAGAATTCAGACAACATGCAATCCAAAAGGAATGTAGAACATTAGAATGTAAAGCTATGGCTAAAATAACAATTAACGAAGAAAAATGTAAGGGATGTGGACTATGTCAAAAACATTGCCCAGTAAATGCTATTGATGGATCAGGAAGAGATAAGAGAATTATTAATCAGGAAAAATGTATTAAATGTGGTACATGTATTGCTAGCTGTCCATTCCATGCAATTGGCAATTAGGGACGTGTCAAAATGGACAAAAATTGTCCAAAAGTGACAGACCAGAACAATAGTGAAAGGAGGAAAAAGATGACAGATATTACATTAGAAGATATAAAAGATTTTTCAAAAAAATATAATAATAATTCAGTAAATAAGATTATCGAAAATGCAATTACAAATAACGGACTAGAAAATACTATGCTAAATAGGGAAATTATAATAGAAAATCAGCCAGTATTTAACATTGAATTACCAGAAAGTACAAGATATGATCAAAAGGCAAGTTACAAGTGCTGGATATATGCAGGATTCAATATGATAAAATATAATATGGCCGAAAATTTGAATATAGATGTAAAAAACTTAAAGTTATCTTCAAACTATATTTCATTTTTTGATAGATTAGAAAAGGCAAATGCTTTATATAATCAAATAGCAGAATTAGATAATGTATCTTTAGAGTATTTAGAAGAAAGACATATTTTAGATTATGCAGGAGAAGAAACTGGGTATTGGGAATTTTTTAAATCATTGGTACTAAAATATGGACTTGTACCTTATGAATATATGCCAGATACCGAGGAAAGTATAAATGTAGATAGGATAACTACAGTTTATACTGAAAAAGTATTAAAAGATATATCTAAAATAATTAAATTAAAAGAACAAATGATTGAAAAAGAAGAATTGCAATCTGAAGTTAAAAAATATTTATCAGAAAATTATGAAATTTTATCAAAAATATTAGGTGAACCCCCTAAAAGTTTTGATTATGAATATAAAGATAAGCAGAATAATTACCATGCATATAAAAATATGACACCAATGGAATTTAGAGATAAATTTATGAATTTATACTTAGAGGATTTTGTAAATATAGGAAATGTACCTAAATACAATAAAAAATATGATAAGATTTATACAAGAGAAAACTATAAAAATTTAGAAAAATCAAAGTTATTAAATTTGCCAATTACATATTTAAAAGATTTTGCTATAAAACAATTAAAAGAAGGAATTCCTGTGTACATAGGTATTTATGTAAGACAATTTAGAGATAAAAAATCAGGAGTACTAGATACACGATTATTTGATTATAATGGAATATTAGGAATAGAACCATTAACAAAGGAAGAAGGGTTAAGTATAGGATTTGATAAACGCAAAATGCATCATATAATGGTTATAACAGGAGTTCATGTAGTTGATGATAAACCTATAAGATGGAAAGTAGAAGATAGTTATGGAGATAAAGAGAAGAAAAATGGCTGTTATATCATGAATGATAATTATTTTGATAAATATGTATATAATGTAATTGTCAATAAAAAATATTTGTCAGAAGAATATACAAAGTTATTAGACCAGCAACCTATTAATTATATAGATAATGCATTTTAACATTGAAAGACTTAATAGATAAGGTATTTTTGGGAATTGTGCCAAAATCCAAAAAAGAAAGAGAGATGTGAATATGGAAAAAGAAATGGTTAATTTAACAATTGACAATCAAAAAATAACAGTGCCTAAAGGAACAACAATACTAAATGCAGCAAAAAAAGCAGGAATAGATATTCCAACCTTATGTTTTTTAAAAGACATTAATGAAGTTGGAGATTGTAGAATGTGTATTGTGGAAGTAGAAGGAAGAAGAGGTTTTGCTACTTCTTGTATACAAACAGTAGAAGAGGGGATGGTAGTACATACTCATACACAAAATGTATTAGAAGCACGTCATGTAATTTTAGACTTAATAATTTCAAATCACGCAAAAGACTGCTTAACATGTACACGTTCAGGAAATTGTGAATTGCAAGCATTAGCAACAAAATTTAATGTTTTAAATATTGAATTTGAAGGGGAAAGAACAGAACATAAAGTTGATGATTTATCACCATCAATTGTAAGAGATTTTAATAAATGTATATTATGTAGAAGATGTGTAGCAGCATGTAAAAATGTTCAAAAAATAGGAGCAATTGATTGTATTAATAGAGGTTTTGAATCATGTATTTCAACAGTTGGAGATCATAGTTTAAATGATGTTAATTGTACATTTTGTGGTCAATGTATAGAGGCATGTCCAACAGGAGCTCTACATGAAAAAGAAACAATTAATGACGTATGGGTAAAATTAAAAGATCCAGAAACAACAGTTATTGTACAAACAGCACCAGCAGTTAGAGTTGCACTTGGAGAAGAATTTGATATGCCAATTGGCACAAATGTAGTGGGAAAAATGATAACAGCTTTAAAACGTCTAGGTTTTGATAAAGTGTTTGATACAAATACAGGAGCAGATTTTACAATTATGGAAGAAGCTCATGAATTTGTAGAAAGATTTACTCAAAATGATAATTTGCCAATGATTACATCTTGTAGTCCAGGTTGGGTAAAATTTATAGAAATGAATTATCCAGAATTATTACCACATTTATCTAGTTGTAAATCACCACATCAAATGTTTGGAGCAGTTTTAAAAACATATTATGCCCAAAGGGAAGGTATAGACCCAGCAAAAATGTACGTTGTTTCTGTTATGCCATGCATTGCAAAAAAATTTGAAAGGCAAAGACCAGAAATGAAAGAGGGAGAATTATATGATGTAGATAATGTTATCACAACAAGAGAATTAGCTCGAATGATTAAACAAGCCAATATTGAGTTTACAAAACTAGAAGATGGTACATTTGACGACCCTATGGGTGAGGCAACAGGAGCAGGAGCTATTTTTGGAACGACAGGAGGAGTTATGGAAGCAGCATTAAGAACTGCCCAAGATATCTTAACAGGTGAAAATCTAGATAAAATTGATTTTGAAGCAGTACGTGGTGGAAATGGGATTAAAAGAGCAACTGTTAATGTAGCAGGAAAAGAAATAAAAGTTGTAGCGGCAAGTGGATTGGCAAATGCAAGAACTATTTTAGAAGAAATAAAAAATGGAAAAGCAGACTATCAATTTGTAGAAATAATGGCATGCCCAGGAGGATGTATTATGGGTGGTGGTCAACCAATAAAAAGTTCTAAAGTTAGAGCAGAAGTAGATGTAAGAAAATTGCGTGCTGATGCACTATATACGATTGATGAAAAAAGTGCAATAAGAAAATCACATGAAAATCCAGCTTTACAAAAAATATATAAAGATTATTTAGGAGAACCAGGCGGAGAATTAGCACATAAATTGTTACATACTACTTATACTAAGAGAGAAAAATATAATATATAGTAGACAATCTGGGCCAGGTCGTTTTATGTATGTGGATAAAATTTTTTATCCACATACATAAAACGACCTGGCCCAGATTGTCTGATTTCGCATGTCCCTAACGTTCCATTTTAACTATTTATTGTTATTATTGTTTTGTCTTTCATTATTATTGTTTTGGTTATTTGAATTATTGTTCTTTTTTTCTTTATTTTTCTTACTCATATAAAAGCACCTCCTCAATGTATTAATAATATTTTGCACGAATTTATAAAAAATATTCACTAATATTTGTTTTTTCTATATAATTGATATATAATACTAAAAGAAAATTTAGCTATAAGAAAGGAATGAGATTTACCGTGAATTACATAAATGAAAAGTTAAATGAATTTAATGATTACATAAGATATAGAAAAGTGGCTATAATAGGATTAGGAGTAAGTAATATACCACTTTTAGATTATCTATATGAGAAAAAAGCAAATGTTACAATATTTGATGAAAGAGAATATAATCAAATTCCTAAAGATGTTAATGAAAAAATTTCAAAATATGGATTTGTTTTGCATTTCGGAAAAAATTGTTTGCAATATTTAAAGAATTTTAATGTTATATTTCGTTCACCAAGTTGTCTACCTACAAAACCAGAATTAGTAGAAGAAGCCGATAGAGGAGCATTAGTAACAACAGAAGTAGAATTGTTAATGAAAATGTGTCCTGCAAAAATTATAGGTATTACAGGTAGTGATGGGAAAACAACTACAACAAGTTTAATAAATAGTATTTTACAAAAAGCTGGATATAATACTTTTTTAGGAGGAAATATTGGAACGCCATTATTTACTAAATTGCCAGAAATAACACCTCAAGATATTGTTGTTTTAGAATTAAGTAGTTTTCAATTAATGGGAATGGAAGTTAGTCCTCAAATTGCTGTTATTACTAATATAACACCAAACCATTTAAATATTCATAAAGATTATCAAGAATATATAGATGCAAAGAAAAACATTTTCAAGTATCAAGATGAAAATGGACTTTTAGTTTTAAACTATGATAATGAAATAACAAGAGAATGTGCAAAAGAAGCACATGGAAAAGTTATATTTTTTAGTAGTAAAACAAAGTTAGATAATGGATATATTGTAGATGAAGATGTTATAAAAGAATGTGATGATAAAGTAAGAAAACATATTTTAAATACAGAAGATGTAATTTTAAGAGGAAATCATAATTATCAAAATATTGCAACTGCAATTGCTACGACTGCAAGTTTAGTAGATATAGAAACAGCTGTAAAGGCTATAAAAGAATTTAAACCAGTAGAACACAGAATTGAATTTGTAGAAGAAGTAGATGGCGTAAAATGGTATAATGATTCTGCAAGTTCATCACCATCTAGGACATTATCAGGAATCAATGCTTTCAAAGAAAAGATTATACTAATTGCTGGTGGATATGATAAGAATTTAGATTATACACCTCTTGCAAAACCAATTATAGATAAAGTAAAGACATTAATATTAATTGGTCAAACTTCTGGAAAAATATATGAAGTTGTAAAAAATGAGTTAGAAGAAGAAAATAGACATCTAGATATTTACATGTGTGAGACTTTAGAAGAGACTATACCTATAGCAAAAAAGAATGCTAGCAGAGGTGATGTAGTTTTATTTTCTCCTGCAAGTGCCAGTTTTGATATGTTTAAAAATTTTGCAGATAGGGGTAATAAATTTAAAGAATTAGTAAGAAAAATGATTTAATTTTGTACTTCTATAAATGTACTTTTATAAATATCCAAAGTCATAATATTATATTATGACTTTGGATAAAATAAACTATATAATTCATTATGCGATATGAACCTTTTTGATGTTATCAACATATCTTGTAAAAGGAAATATGTATAAAAAATTTAATGTTTTATACAAATATGCAAGGAGGAATTGATATGTATGATAACAATTATGAAGAGTACATAAGAAGTATTTTAGGTTATCCAAGCAGAACAAATTTCAATCAAAACGTCATGTATAGTGCAGGATATCCAGAACCAACACAAATGAATACGAGGAACGATTTAGAAGAATTTTATCCAGAGATATATAAAATTATATATCCAATGGTAAAAAAGACTTGTAGTGGAAATATGAGAGCAAATACTAGAGAAGAAATTGAACAAATGACAGATGAAATATATTCAGCTATAGAAGATAATAACCAAATTAATGTCAATATAAATTTGGGAAATAATATTTCTTCAACATCAACAAATACAAATCAAACAGAAAACAGAAATGAAATAAAAAAAGAAGAAACTAATAAAAAATTAGCCGAAAAAGAAAACAATAAGAATCAAGATAGAAGAAGCCCAGTAAATAACAATTTAAGAGATTTAATAAAAATCTTACTTATACGAGAATTATTGGGTAGACCAAATAATAATTTTCCAAGACCACCTCATAACAATCCACCTAGACCACCACATAATTCACCAAGGCCACCAATGAGACCGCCAATAATGCCAAGAGATTATCAGCAACCATTATACGATATATACGAATATTAAAATTAATTGAGAGTGTCAGTGGTTGTCAGTGGGGACGGAGATTTTGACAACATTGTTATTAACAATGTTGTCAA